>CAZVXJ010000117.1:0-9121 GCA_964631675.1 uncultured Alphaproteobacteria bacterium | reverse complement strand
TGATAGAAACCGCCGTTCCGTCATCAAAACGGTTGTGTGCCACATAACGGTCATACACACCCGTGAGCTTGATACTTCGATTCAAACCGAGCGGCAATTTCAGTCCCGCGTTCAGTTCATTCAGTTGATAGCGGTATCCTATTCGGAAGGTATCGTATATCGGTAAGCTTGAAGGGTTTTCTCCGACAATGCGGCTGGAATCCGCAAACTCCGATGATAGTCGGCGTTGAATGTGATAGAGCTCGGCAAACACAGTTGGATAGAGGGCTCGATACTCCACTTGTCCATAGAAGTCATAGTCGTTCTTCTGGTTAATGGCGAAACCACCAATAAATGTCAGTTTGTCCAACACATCATTCAGCAGAAGATAAGTACCCGGCTTGAATGTGCCATAGTCAAAACTAATACGCGGAAACCAGTAAAGCGACTCAAACGTTGGCTTGTACGATCTTGAGTGTGGCACGTTGACGGACACGTCATGCTTTGCTGCCACCGGTGCATAACCAGCTGTCTCATCCAGCGTGCTATGCTGCCCCTTAACCGGCACCAAGCTGTCAAGTGTGCAAATGCGAAATCCACTCTCACAGAACTCTGCAAAAGTCAAACTGCCGAATCGAATATCAGGGTAGTAGGCTCCACCCAGTACGCTGGTCAGCATCTCACGCTGCTTCGACTCCAGGTCAATGCGATAGATGTTCGCGATGCCCGTCTGGTCCCAGGATGCAAACAGTTGTTTGCTGTCTGAACTCCACGACGGATCACGAAGTTCGTAACCGTAATCATCGGATAACTCCTCACTTAGAGTAAGGGTTGTTCTGTCTGGGGAGATTTCGAATATCCTGACAGCGCGCCCCTCGTGCAAGTGGTACGCAACCGCAATCCTGTTACCATCCGGACTCCAGCGCGGAGTATAATATTGTTCGTGGGGTGAGGCGATGTGTCTTAGGACCAAGTCTTCAGGTGTGACTAATGCAATCTTCTTGCCGCTGATGGCTGGCATACGCCCGATTGCAATGTCACGCCTCCCCGATTCATTGACAGTGCAAACGAAGTAGATTCCGTCGGGGCTTATATCAACAGACTCCGCACGGAGACCATTGGTCAAGCGTAGAGTCTTCTTGTTCTTGAATTGATAGAGATAGATGTCATGCCGAAGATAACCCTTGAAAGGCTCACCGGTCCGACGGCAGAACAAGATGCCGCTCGAGTCAGGCAGCCAGGCAACAGTTCCGTGCACCGCGGGAGCGATTGCTTCAGCCTTGAGACTGTCGACGTGTTGAATATACAAACTTGTCTGTCCGAAGTAATCTCGATTCTGATTAGAAATGAAAGCGATTCGACTGCCATCCGGTGACCAGCGTGGATACAAATTCACATAGCCTGTGGTGGAGAGGGTATCCAGACTGGACAAGCTGCCAGCGATTCGGGACTTCACCTGACCATACTCCTGTTCGAGGCTGGCTTTCCATTCATGGTACCACTGCTCACCGCTCTTGCCAGTGACTTTCTTGAATGCATCATTTAAGGTCACCGGGAAAACGCTGGACATGGCCTTGCCGACTTTGCGCAACGTTTCGGCTCCGCCCGCGTGATCGGCAATATATTTGGTCAGCGAATAACCTTGGTTATACACTCCTTCACTTTCGAGGCTGGTTTTTCCGAAGTAGCCCATCTCCTCGAAACTGAGTAGTCGATCATTCAACGTAGCCTGCCGCAGCAGCATATCGCGATGGCTGTCCCAGAAATCGTAACCCGTTCCTGTGAATTGATACTGCGCAGTGCCTTCAGCAAACCATGCAGGAATAGTGACCGACGGAATCGGCCAACTAATCAAGCGATTTGGATAGCCGTAGAGTACATCGGGGCGGCGCTCTTCTTCATATCCAAGAAACTGAAAATATCCGGCGGGAAAGTGGCGTGACCATTTGCGCGTCGCACCGAGTTGAATCATGTGCGTATATTCGTGCGTAACCACATTGCGCAGCCAATTGTGTGTGCCGCGAAAATCCCAGTTCATCGAGGTCGCATAGAACTTGATCTTGTTCGACTGAAAGTACGAACCGGCATTGGCAATATCGTCTGTGTCAGTGAAGATCAGTGAAACCTTCGTATCGGGCCGATAGTCATACATTTCACAGAGAGGGTTGTGGACTTCTTCAGCGATCTTTGCTGCAAGCACGGCCACATCTTCAAGACCGGGATTGTAGTAAACAACAAAATTCTCCGTTTCGAAGGTCAGCCACTTGAGTTCAGGGTTGTTGAACTCTTCTTGAGCCTCTAATCGACTTATAAGAATGAGAAAGAGCGCTGCCAGAATCGCGAGAAGGTGCTTTACGCTCACTTCACCACCGCGATTTTGATCTCGGCATCTTCTGTGGTGCCGCCACCGCTGACTTTGACGCGGCCAATATAGACACCGCTCTCGATAGCCGATACATTCCACGGAATCTCGAATGATCCGGCGATGCTCGATGAACCGGAAAGTTCAGCCACCATGCGGCCGGCAAGATCGAAAATTTTAACGTCGGCTTCGGCAGCATGCGCGCGAGTTAGACGAATGTAACTAATATCAGAGGTCGGGTTGGGCCAGCAATAGACCCAATCTTCACGATTGTGAACCTGCGGACGCTGGGAGCCGACGTTGATTATCGAAACTTCTTCTTCGAACGGAAACCGTTCGGCATTCCGCGCCGTGACGGGTAAGCGATTCATCGATAACACAAATCGCTGCGAATCTTCATAGACAGTGACAAATTCGAGCGGCGCATCGGGAAGTGCTTGAACAAGTTCGGCATTGCCGATGCCGGGCACTGCTATGGGAAATCCGTCAGGCGAGTGATTTTCGTGTAGTGCAACATCGATGCGATAATCATCAAAACCGACGAGATCGGCAGAGCCGTTCGCATCTATATCCACGTAACGGATTGTCTCACGATCAACGTCGGGAAAATCTTCGCGCGGCGCGTTATCTTTGCCATAGGGTCCGCCACCGTCGGCGATGCCGTCGTTGTTCCAATCCACTTGAGGCGGGTTACAGTCAGCCTCCCCGCAGACGAAAGAACCGGATGCGACCTCATAGTACCCGGGTGAGAGTGCAAGAGTACCTTGCGGCACGACAGCGTAGCTACCCAAATACATCAACAAGCGACCAGGTTCGTTCAATATGCGAATGAAGTCAATACCCGGAACTTCGAGTTCGTAGCGGATATCCAGTCCGTCGTCCAAAACATCCAGTACTGCCATGGAGTGACCGTTCGAGATCGCAAACACAGATGATGGAAAACTTTCTATGTTGAGAGTCAGTACGTCGTAGTGTACCTGTCCCAGATTCAGTGAATCAATCAGAGAAAGATTACCATCAAACAGGTACGCCCAAACTTCATACTCGTTTTGGATCGGCCTTTGTGTCACGACCAGAACACGTCCACTGCCACTTTCCGTTCTCGCCGGAAACATCTTGGTTTCTGCCGATTGAAATCCGCTTGATGCGCGAATTACAGTATGACCTGCGGAGTCTTCAATCACACCGATACCGCCATAGTAGAACAGCAATTCGTCTTTGCCATCGCTGTCTATGTCGAAGGCACGATTAGACGCTTGGCTAAAAAAACCACCAAATGCAATAATAGTATCGCCAATCCCGGGTTTGGAGATGTACAAAGAATCAAATGACGGCCAACCGAAAGGCCGGTGTTGAATAGCATAGATCTCGGCGATGCTATCGCCATCTAAGTCCGCAGTTCTGTACTCCATTGAGACCGGAACGGCATACGGCTTTGGAATAACTAACTGTGCATCCGGTATTCCAATCGTCATCCTCGCGCGAAACGTCATCGTGTCCTGAATCTCGGAGAAGCCGGTCAACTCAAGATAAGTGAAGGCTCCGTCGTAGAGGCGCGCGGGCGGCACGGTTCGGTCGCTGAAACGCACAAACACAGTACCGTTGGCATCGCGGTGCGCGCGATTATCCGCATACCACGCATCTTCGGGAATGCCAAGCGACGTGCCGGACCCCGCCGAACCGAAACCAAAGTCGTATCCAATATCTTGCGGTCCGTCGGCTTCGACAAGATCTACGCCACGGTGTTCGCGATTGACATTGATTCGATTGTCTTCGACTCCTGCATTAATAACGTCTTCGTCAATGTGCCAGAGTAAAATTCCGCTTCCGGGAATGCCAATGTCGTATTCGCTCGCACGGACGGCGACTCTGAAACCTTCTTCTACTTCTACGATGTCACCATCAGTCTGCATGCGCATGCGACGGCCATCGCGGTCGAATAGATCTACACAACAGCCTTCGGAGTCCGCGCTGGTGTAACGATTTTCGAGCAGATAGTATTCAGTTGGTGTGACAGGTATTTTCAGAACTTCAGCCTGACTTCCTGTGCCCATGCGCGGGATCGAGTAAGTGATGTCCGCGACTGCCGTATCACCGTTTAGAATCAGAACCTGTGCAACATCCCACTGCATGTACACGCGGGACCACGCATCGGGAAACGCAGGGACCATTGCATTCACATTGCCCGACCCCTGGTCCATCATACCCCAACGGCCAACGCCGCTCCGTCCAGTTTCAGTATCGAAGAGGTCCGGAAGTCCCAACCAATTGCCAAAGAGCTTCACCGCAATACCGTTCAGCGATAGTTCGACGCCGAAATCGAGTGCTTCTTTCTGATTTTCGGCTTCCGGCAGAATTATTCCACGCGTCACACCGGAAGGAAGCCTGCCCAAGTACGGCTCAAGGTCGCGTGATGATATGTACGCCGAAGGAATATCAAACGGAGTTTCATCATATCCGAGACTAAAGTCCTTGCCGACTCCTGCATGAAAAATTACAAAGGCATCGAAATCCGAGTAATTGATTTCTCCAACATCGGATGCTTCAATGCTCTCCACAAACAGCTCGACAAGGCGCTGATTGAGCAGCTCCTGGTCCGTATTGTAGTTGTAATGCCACATCGAATGCGGGACGGTATAGACCGAGTCCTCGGCCAGAGGAAAGACTTGTATAACGGGAAACTCAATTTGATCGCCGGCAACGGCTTCGAAGTAATTCTCGACAAACTTCATGTGATCATGGAAATAATTCCGATCATGCGGAAGTCCGTCAATTCTTAGCGTGTCAGGAAACAACTCGGACTCTCCCATTCGCCCGGTTCCACTTGTACCAGAAATGGCATCGGGTTGAAACTGCACACGAATCGCGCAAACGCGAATCGGCCGACTCACTGGCCAGGGATTTTCCGATATAGTGGCACGCGACGTGACGGCACGGATTTCCGGAGCAGCTGCGTATACACTCACGGAAAATATGCAGAAGAGTATCGTCCCAAGTACCGAACGAGTATTCGTCACAGACTTAGAGGTCAACCGACAATGAATAGCGCATCGTGTCCGTTAATGGATGATTTGTTCCCGCAGTCAGGTAGCTGAAATCGAAGCGATAGGAGCTATACTTGAGCGAAACACCAAAGGTGTATGGGAATACTTTACCAAGCTCGTCATTCCAGTAACCGGCCCGCAGTCCGACAAGTGTCGAATACCAGTACTCGGCACCGACATTCCAGATTAGGGATGGTACGAGGTCTCCGTCTCCCCAGGAGCTGAAGATCGCCTCGTAAAATTCATCAGAACGCCCAAACTCGTCACGTTTGACTAGTTCTTTGTTGACGTCGGAGGCAATCGTGAGTTTGTTGTACTCCTGATCCACCAGCTTATATGCAAACCCGACTTTGAGATTGGTGGGTAACGGATCAGCCTGAGCACGGTCAATATAGGAGACTTTTGGTCCCATGTTGGAAAGATTTGCTCCAAGCGAGAGACCTCTCAGCATCGGCGACTTGTAAAGCATTCCCAGATCGGCCGCAACCGCGGTCGCGCTGCCCGATCCTGACTCTTGGCCAGCGCCTTGAGGTGAGAGGCTGCTATATGCCAGTTTAAGACCCACACCCATAGACAGATTGGGATTAATCTGTGCACCATAAGTTCCTGTCACGGCGATTTCATAAGATGAAAATGTGCCTAGATTCTCAGCATTCTCTCCGGTACGCTGTGTTTCGCCGAGGTTTAGGAAGATAATGTTTCCACCGAAAGTTCCCCACTCCGGCACTTCATATGTGCCACTCACGTAGGCATAGTACAAGTCGGAGAGGTTGAATTGCGGCAGCCAACGTACGTACATCATCGTAAACTCACGGCCATGCTGAAAACCCAATCCGGCAGGATTCCACCAAGTTGCGGTAGCGTCATCGGCGATGGCCACGAACGCTTCGCCCATCCCGGCCGGTCTGGCACCAGGTGCAATCTTTAAGAACAACAGCGTCGCCTGACTGACGCTCGCCGCTGACGCCACTCCAGCTCCCGCGAACAGGCAGCAAAGCAGAGCGCCAAAAGTGATTCTTTTCATGGTTCCTCCTATATTCAAGTTATTTCTTAGGTCGTAATTGAGTCCCACGATCAACGCAGGATGACAAGTTTTCCAGTGGCCTCTGCCCGATGTCCGGCTTCATGCCGGGCTTTTACACGATACAAATAGACCCCATTCGCGAGTTCGTGGCCTTCCTTATCCCGGCCATCCCATGGTCTATCAGAATTACTGTTGTAGGCTGGTCCACGAGTGCTCAGATTGTCCATTTCGTAGACCAATTTTCCGGTGAGCGTGAACACCTTGATGCTCACGTCGCGCGTTCCGTCTTGTGAAAGAAAATATGTGAAATACGTCTCTTCGGACATCGGGTTTGGCCAATTCAGCACATCACGGATTTCATACCCACTTTCACCGGACTGTCCGACCACAAAGTTCATACTGGACTGGTTGAGATTATTAAACGAGTCCCAAGCCTCGATCACCAATCGATGTTCACCGGGCGAAAGCGGACCGATTTGTTTCTCAAGAAATCCGCGCGTGTGGCTGTCGAGTTCATAATTGAAGTATGGCGTCAAATCCTCGGTTAATGCATCATCTATCCGAACCGTAATGCGGTGCCCGACTTCGCCAGAAAGATTCACGCCAGAGCTGTCCCAAACATCAACGTGCAGGTTGGGAGTCGAACTTACCACATCGCCGGATCGGAATGAGGCCACTTCGAGCCACATGCCTATTCCCGGTGCGACCGAATCGGAAACATCGGCGGCACGGCTGGCTATGACAAGTGGACCGATGACCCCGATCCCGTCCGCGGAATCCGGTTCACTGTCAGACTTGCCAGAGAAGTAGAGACTAACCTTTGCATCGGTTCCGCCGTATCGAACGTCGCGCGGCACGCGAAACTGAAGGCTGAACTGACCGTCACGAATGGTGGCAGACCCACGAAAGATCGAGTTACCCAGCAAACGGATGTACTGCGGGCTATGGTTACTCTCGCCATTGCACCAGTAGTGTGCAATGGAATCCTCAGTATCAAACACGCGCGCCTCAATGACTCCCTGAAAATCTGACCAGCGATCGGCACAACTATCGTTCTGCGACACCGTGCCACTCACATGAAACAAAGCCAATGCCTGCATGGAGTCTTCGTTCGCATGAGCACAGGCGAAAAATTCGGGAGTTGCGAGCCGGATAGCGGGATCACCTATGATGTGATACTTCGCATCCGCGCCCCCAAAGCTCGGTTTTGCAGCTACGAGTGCTTCTCCAAACGAACGCCTTTGATCAAGACCCGGCAAGAAGAGATCGCCATAGAATCTGCGTGCAAACTCGAGATTCGAGCCAGCTCCTGTGACCCGGGAAGCTGCAATCGTTGCAATCGCGCCATGATTTCGGTTTGCCAGCAAGACTTCAGGAAAAGCCTGTCGAGTGGGACGATCAAACATCGCCCAAGAGCAAGTCGCTGCCAGGAAAAAAGGCCATTTGCGGTAGTTTCGCACTAAGTCCCTATCGCGGTCCATCAAGAACAGCTGCTCATCGGTCCAGATTTGCGGGTTTCCGTGACCGGCAAAATGCACCAGCAAAGTTCCTGACTCAAACGTCTCAAGCAAATCGCGAGTCGCATCAGGCTTCGTACGACCACCCGGAGTTACCCGGAATGGGTACAGAGACTCATATACCTTTTTGAAGGTGAACGACTCTGGCAGTACCTGGTTGATCAAGACCTCTGTCTGCTGAATATGCATCGTCTCAGGGCTCAGCGGACAATTGGCGCCTTTGAATTCATCATCGGCCACGAACGTCGCAGTGTTCTTCCAGGCGCTGTAGAGCGGTTCAGTCGCATACTGAATAGTCTTTTCCATCGCGGCCAGCATTTCGTCATCAGTCTGAACACAAAATCGTCCGGTCAACAGTTCCGGAAGCGCACCGGCACCGAACTTAACAAAGAAATCATCTGTACAGGTATCCCCATCTTCCCACGGTGGCATCCAGTTTCTATCGGACTGGGATTCGATGTTTCTGTAGTCATAATCGCCATCTCCAACAAACAAACAGTAACGAACTGGCTCGGCGTTGCCGTCGGGGCCTCGCCAGTTGTTATAGGCATACTGAAGGAAATTCCGAATCGCGACCACATCACGCACACCCCAGCCAAACTCGTCAAAAACGTCCGTCAGGCGAACTCGTACTGTGGGAAGCGGCTCTTCCCTGTAGTCCACATGGAAATCGCGGAGTGGCTCAAGTTCATCATACCAATCGTCATAAGTCAGAATGATGAATCCTGCGTAGTTCGATGGATCCATGAGCTTGCCATAGTCAGCCGCATCAAAGAGCTTCTCCCCGCGATAAATTGGATTACGCAGCAGATCGGGCCTAACTGAAAAGTACTTCCGTGGTCTCCCGGCATCCGAAGAGTCGGAGATAGTTGTCCCGATTGCCGCACGTGGCCGAAGTGGATTGGTCACGTCGAGTATGTAGGAACCCGCAGGAAGCCCATTCACATTATATTGAAACAGTCCGCTAGTCACAGGGGCTTGAAAATTGAGGAAACCTGCCGTCGGCAGCGCAATCTGGCGGACAAACTCAAGTTCCAGATAATTTACATACACTACGGCGTTTGCCGACCCATTCTCAAGCTGGATGAAGTTCAACTGATCGGAAAATAGGATTCCGGCCGGTACAGTGATACGATGTGGCGTTCGCACTTGGATTCCACGGGCCACTTCTGAATTGTTGACGCGGATTACGAAC
>CAZVXJ010000116.1:0-9171 GCA_964631675.1 uncultured Alphaproteobacteria bacterium | reverse complement strand
CGGGCGTACTGCACCCATTTAAGGGCAACATGGACGTGGCCAAGCTAAGTCAGTTGCTCGAGTCGAAGAAACAGGATATCCCGCTCGTGGTTATCACGGTTACCAATAATTCCGCGGGCGGTCAGCCGGTTTCCATGCAGAACATCCGTGAGACCTCGCAAGTTTGTCGCGCCAACGGTGTGCCGCTGTTCATTGATTGCGCGCGATACGCGGAAAACTGCTGGTTCATCCACGATCGGGAGCCCGGATATAAGGGCAAAGACATCGTTGACATTGCACGCGAGATGTTCAGCTACGCCGATGGTTGCTGGATGTCCTCTAAGAAGGACGCGTTGGTCAATATTGGTGGTTTCATCGCCATGAAAGATGCGGCACTTTCACAGACACTTTCACAGAAGTTGATTCTGATAGAGGGATTTCCCACTTATGGTGGTCTGGCGGGACGCGACCTCGAGGCCATTGCGATTGGCTTGTATGAGGGGCTTGACGAAGACTACTTGCACTATCGTACCGAACAGGTGAACTATCTTGGTGAGACCGTCTATGCGGCGGGCGTCCCTATCGTGCGTCCGGTCGGAGGACACGCCGTGTTTATTGACGCGAAATCTTTTTGTCCTCATATACCTCAAATTCAGTTTCCGGGCGTAGCGCTCACGGTTGCTCTTTATCGAGAGGCGGGAATTCGTGGAGTGGAAATTGGTACACTAATGTTTGGGCACAAGAATGGTTCGAATGGGACAATGGTGCTCCCAAAACTTGATCTCGTTCGCCTGGCAATTCCTCGCCGCGTCTACACCACTGCACATATGACTTATGTCGCGGAGTCAATCATCAGACTCTTCGAACAGAGGGACAAACTTCGTGGCTTGAGTTTGACCTTCGAAGCTCCGAGACTCAGGCACTTCACTGCTCGTTTGGAAGAAGTGTGAACGGGACGTCCGGTAAACGGGTGTTCATCACTGGCTGCTCCAGCGGAATTGGCAGAGCAACCGCTCTGGCCATGTTGCGAAGTGGGTATGATGTGGCAGCTACGGCTCGTGATATTCGATCGCTTGAAAATATTGCAGATGAAGCCGGAACATTCGGCGGAAAACTCCTCAGGCTTTATTGTGATTTGAGCGACACGATTTCCATCGATTCGGCCGCTGTGAAAACACTTTCCGAGTTTGGAGGACTGGATATTCTAATCAACAATGCTGGCTACGCGGCGGTTGGTCCGGTCGAACTGGTTTCGTTGGATAAGGCGCGCCGGCAATTTGAAGTTAACACGTTTGGCGCAATCAGCCTCATCCAGCTTTTTGCGGCGAGCATGCGTGCTCAAGGCGGGGGCAAGATCATTTCCGTTTCTTCTATCGCGGGCAGGATGCACGTGCCGATGGCGGGCTGGTATTCTGCAAGTAAGCAGGCGTTGGAAGCCCTGCATGACGCTCTTCGATTTGAGCTCGGACCGGACAATATTCGCGTGGTTTCTGTTCTCCCCGGACCTGTCGGTTCCAGTTTTATGCAGAATCTGGATGTGGAAGGATTGCCCGACTATGCACCCCGGCTGTATGAAGACTATATGCAGCACTATCACCTGCGACGCAATAACCGCCCATTCATGATTTCACCGGACGAAGTCGCTGTTCAGATAGTTCGAATTGTAAAATCGAGAAATCCTCGTCCGCGTTACTATATGACAGCGCCGGCAAAGCTGTTCAGTTTTGCCAGAAGGTTGTTCTCAGACCGGATGTGGGACTATCTGACTAAGAAGGCCTACGGATTTGATCGGGTGGATCTCCAGTATGTTCGCTCGCGCCGGACTTCATGATCAAGGCGGTCTTCTTTGATTTCGATGGAGTTCTGATCGATTCGATTCCTGCACATGATCGTGCATGGCGTTCGATTCTAAGTGAGATCGGCATCGAACTGCCTCCAGGCTACATTCAAATGCACGAGGGAGAGAAGGCCGAAGACACCGTGACCCGCCTCCTTATCGAACATGGCCGGAATGCTTCGCGTGAATTCGTTGCAGACCTGACCGAGCGAAAGCGAACTCTCTATCGACCTTCGGCGCCCAAAGGCCTGATACCGGCAGCGCGAACTCTGATTGACAACTTGCATTCAGTTTCCGTTCAGTGCAATATTGTTACTGGTTCCGTGCGCAAGAACCTTGATGCGACGTTGTCGCCCGAGGAAATGGAACTCTTCGAATACATTGCGGCCGCAGATGACTATCAGCGTGGAAAGCCGGCACCAGATCCCTATTTGACCGGACTGCGGATTTCAGGCAAGTCGGCAGCGGAGTCGATCGTGCTGGAAAACGCGCCGCTGGGTATTGAAGCGGCGGTCAGTGCAGGAATCTTCACAGTGGCTATAACTACAACACTCTCTCCAGAATATCTCAGCCGGGCAAACGCCGTTATCTCCGACCACCAGGAATTACTCGACTATGTCTACCGCAACTGATTTAGACAATGTATATGCCGGAACGACGATGACCATCGAACGGCACATCGTTGATCAGGAACGCCAGAATCCCGAAGCAACCGGGCAACTAACAAGGTTGCTTTATCAAATTGCTTTTGCAGCAAAGGTGATCAGCCGCGAAGTCCGCAGAGCGGGTTTGCTGAACATCCTGGGCACCACCGGAAGCACGAATGTGCAGGGCGAAATCGTGCAGAAGCTCGACGTGATCGCCCACGATAGCATCTATCAAGCACTTGACCACGCCGGTGTGCTTTGCTGCATGACTTCGGAAGAGAGCGATGGCATAATTCCGATCCCGCCGCAGTTTGATCTTGGAAAGTACACACTCGCATTCGATCCACTCGACGGATCATCCAATATTGATGCCAACGTCAATATTGGAACGATATTCTCTGTGCACCGGAAAATTACGCCCGGCCGCGAGGGCAGGGTGGAGGACTTGCTTCAGCCGGGCCGGAAACAGGTCGTCGCAGGCTATGTGATGTACGGTTCATCAACCATGATGCTTTACACGACGGGGAAGGGCGTGCATGGATTTACGCTTGACCCTACTATTGGTGAGTTTATGCTTTCTCATCCTTTCATCCGTATTCCTCCGCGCGGCAGTATCTACAGTTGCAACATGGGAAACTACGGCTACTGGTCTGCGGGGATGAAAAAGTATGTTGACGACGTGATGACAATCGATTCTGATCGACGTCGTCCGTATTCAAGTCGGTATATCGGTTCACTGGTTGCCGACATCCATCGTACGCTCATCTACGGTGGTGTCTTCATGTACCCGCTTGATCATCGAAATCCAAAGAAACCGGCAGGAAAACTTCGTTTGCTATATGAGGCCTCACCGATGGCCATGATTATCGAGCAGGCGGGAGGTGGTGCTACGGACGGCGTGGCACCAATTCTTGATATTCATCCCACCGATCTTCACCAGCGCACGCCGTTGATTATCGGCTCTCGCGATGAGGTCGCCGAGATTGCAGAATGCATTAGGAAGTTCGGGTGACAAATTCGTCCAGATCGATTTAAATGTGAGAAACGGCGAACCGATTGGTTCGCCGTTTCTCGCATATCGTGTCTCCCCAGCAGTACTTAGAAGCTCTCAACCATTTTATGCCATCTACCGACGCAACGAAATGTCTCAATGGCGGAAGCGATTGCAATTTCCCTTTCGGATTCTGAAAGTGGCATCGCGTCCAGCCAGTTTCTCACGAGCTCAAAACGCGGCGCTGTTTCCCGACCGTTCATGTTCAGGAAAGCGGCTCCGTTTTCCGCTGTCAGTCCCAAATTTCGGTGAACACTCCGGGCAATTACTGCATTGCCCTTGCGCGAACCCCGTCGAACGTACTCAACTCCCGCCAGCTCTGCCAGACTAGAAACGACGGGTAACCCACGCATCGTTCCGAGTTTCAACTTTCGATGTGGCAGTTCAGCCAGATCACGCAAGATCAAGGTCGGTGTGTGCGCGGCTTCCTCGACATAGCTCTCCTGCAGAAACCCACTTGATCCAATGGCATCCAGGACAGCCGTTTCAAATCCATATGCCGCCACGAGGAAAGTTTCATAGACTTGCATGTACTGCGCGCGTGCGCGCCTGACTGATTCGGAGAGACCTGCGCTGCCGACCCCCGGCAGGAGAGTGACGATCAAGCGATTGAATTCCGTTCCATTCTCTACCTCGGCATGCACTTCAGATGTCGCGTCGCGCAGCAATCTTGAAAGAGGAATGCGGGGCAAGTCGAGGTGTCCGTACGTCCTGCCTTCATTCTCTGGCTTCATCAATTCTATTGTCATGATTTCCCAGTTTCCTGTTTATCCCGATTTGCGGACGCGTGAGCAATTATAGACTCCAGCGCGTCCCCATCCGACCCATTTCGCTTAGTCTTGCCCAATTGCTGAGTTTCGCAGCCGAATCCCAATGGACACGTCAGTGCTGATGTCTCTTGTGCATAGTTTTCAAGCTCGGGATAGGACGGCTTCTTCCTAATAGCCAAGTAGACATGCATGCACTTGTAAGTAATCGCAAGCACCAATAGTCCCGAAACGACCCAATACTCTGTTCGAGAAAAATCTGAGATGCCGCGAATGTCTCCAACAACCATGCAGAGCAGCCAGATCTTCAGCGATAGCACGGTAGGACTCTTAACAACTGGAACAACGGTATGCAGCAGCTTCGTCAGCTGACGATGCAGCGGCGGTACGATTCCTCGGTGCCGAATCAGGAAATACACGCGCGCGCCACCGGCGAGTACTGACACAGTTGAGGCGACATCAAGGTAGACTCGCGTACTTGAGAGCCGGCCTTGGGTGAAGTATATTATCCAGCTGCCGATTAGCGTCAATAATATCGTCCATGACAAGCGGCGCAACCGAATATCCTGCACCAAAAGAGTATAGAAGCCGCCCAAAACAGCGCTCACACTCAGTGCGCTTGCTACAGGACACGGCATCGAACTGGAACCCCCGTGTTAAGCATGAGAAACGTCTCGCGACTCAACGATTGCGGTCATCAATGGTGGAAGTTTTAGCAGACAAATGATCAGTAACAGCGCTAATATCGCACCGCCAGCGTGATAGGGAGCCGCGGGAGAGTAATGCTGGAAAAGCCAAGTCCCGCACAACGGGCCGGCCGTTCGCCCCAGCGCTCCCAAGCCCTGGGCTACTCCAAGTGTTGCACCTTGCTTTTCAGGAGGCGCGGTACGCGAGATAAGGGCAGACATTGCCGGATTCATGAGTGCGGATCCCAACGCGCATAGCGGCACCACAGCAATCATCTGAGCGAGGGTTGTAACTACTGCCGTAAGAAACAGACCGAGTGCCATGATTCCCAAACCTGCAATCGTCAGGTTTACTTCCCCGAACTTCCGGGTTAGTGCGCCGGTCATCAATCCTTGCACAATAGCGGCAATGATACCCACCTCGGCCAAGAGCGCACCTACTCCAAAAGCTGTCAAGCCGATCCGGTGTTCTCCGAACAGTGCAAACGTAGATTCCATATTCGAGAAGGCAAACACATGCAGAAAGAAAATAGCCAGCAACAGCGCCATACGCCCATCGCCAAATGTCTCCTTTAATCGCGAGGGTGACAGATAGCTGGCGGTCACTCGCCGGTGTTTTTCGTGCAGCGATTCCGGCAAGCTAAAGTAAGCCCACACAAAGTTAGCGCCGGCAAGTCCGGAAGCAACCAACGCTGGAGTTCCATATCCAAATCTAGTCAGCAACCCACCGAGTGCCGGCCCGAAAATAAAACCCAAGCCAAACGCCGCCCCAATCAGTCCCATTCCCTTGGCTCGATTCTCAGGTGTTGTTGAATCGGCAATGAATGCCTGAGCAGTGGGCAATGATGCGCTGGACAGTATTCCCGCCAGAATGCGTGCGACAAACAGCAGGCTCAGAGACTGTGCCAGCCCGAAGATCAAAAAGGCCCCGCAGGATCCCGCCAGACTCAATAGAATAATCGGACGTCGGCCCACTCGATCAGAGATCCGTCCCCAAAACGGAGCGAAGAGGAACTGCATCAAACTGAAGCTCATCGATAGCAGCCCAATCGTTACGGGAGACGCACCGTAGCTTTCTGCGTAGAACGGAAGAGCCGGGATCACCAGGCCGAAACCGAGGAGATCCACAAAAATCGTAATGAAGATGATGCTGAGCGGCGAGTTCACCGACACTTTCCTGAACACGGCACAAATATACCGCTTTCAGACGTATTTGCAAAGCACTGTTTTGGGAACGGTTGCACCCATGGTTTGACCGCCTCAGTTGCACATTTCATCATACCTCAGTATCTTACATGCTTTGCGAGAGTGGCGGAACTGGCAGACGCGCCAGACTTAGGATCTGGTGCCCGAAAGGGCTTGGGGGTTCGAGTCCCCCCTTTCGCACCAGTGTGAAAAGGAGTGAATTTTGGATATTAATGTAGAAAAAGAGAGAAACAGCGAGACGGAGTTCATGCTAAGAGTCACGGTATCTTCCGAGGAAGTTGCCGGGCGAGTTGAAACCGCCATTTCCGAATTGGCCAAAAAGGCACAATTCCCAGGGTTTAGGCCTGGCAAGATGCCCCGCAAGCTCATTGTGGAAAAATACGGATCTGTCGTGACCTCTGAAGCATTACAGGAAGTGCTCCAGGAAGCTTATAGGGCCGCCCTGCAGCAGGCGGACCTCAAGCCCATTTCACCCGGTGAGATGAGCGATGTGAAGTATGATCACAATTCTCCGCTCACGTTTAGTGTTAAAGTGGAAGTCATGCCCGAAATTGGACTCCCCGACTTGACCGATATCTCGGTTGAGTTACTTAAGCCGGAGGCGGCGGAAGAAGATGTGGCTGTCGCACTCGACAATATTCGCGAGTCAGCCAGTACGCTGGTCCCGACTGAGGAAGGAGCCGAGACCGATTCCGTGATCGTCGTGGACCTGCAGGAACTGGACAGTTCGGGAGTTCCGGTGGTAGGGCGCGTGCAGAGGGATATGGAGCTTGACCTGCGTCGAGTCAATCTTGGCGAGGATTTTGCTCAGAAGGTAATCGGGATTGCCGAAGGCAAGAGCTTCATAGCTGAACTGCCGCTTCACGACAATGCTGAGGGAAAGGGAAAGACCCGTCTTGAGGTGTCGGTTAAGTCCGTCAAACATCGCGAATGGCCGGTGCTGAATGAGGAGTTTGTCAAGTCAGTGAATCCCAATCTGAATACACTGGAAGAACTCAGAGCCGATCTCAAGAAGTACATCGAAGCTCGTGCGTCGCTCTCTGCTCGAGACCGTATGTACAAAGAGCTTGTTGAACTGATACTTCGCCGCGCTGATTTTCCTCTTCCACCCTCAATGATCGAGGACTATCTCGAACGAGTCGCTGAAGGCGCCAAGCGTGACGATGGCAAACCCATTACAGATCGTGAACTCGCTGAGTTCAAGGAGCAGTATCGAGCGAATGCGATTCGTAATCTGCGCTGGTACACGCTTCGCGCGCGGTTCGTTGAAGAGCATAAACTCGATATCACCAAGCTGGAACTCGCTGCGGAAATCGACAGACTTGCGCATTTCCAGGGCGAAACTCCCGCTGAATATCAACGCCGGCTGAGCGAAGAACAGATTCATCATATTCGCGAGGACATTCGCGAACGGAAGGTCTTTCAGTTTCTCGAAGCTCAAGTGACGGTTGTACCTCGCTCCGTTACACTTGCCGAATTCGAGGGCCGGAAACAAAGCCAACTCATTACCTCTTGACAAATCAAACTGGAGAAATTCCCCATATGACATTAGTCCCGATGGTCATTGAACAGACCGGTCGCGGTGAGCGCGCTTTTGACATTTATTCCCGTCTGCTCAAGGAGCGTATCATATTTCTTGGCTTCCCCATAGACGACCATATCGCAAGTCTTGTGATCGCACAAATGATCTTTCTTGCCGCTGAAGATCCCGAAAAGGATATCAGTGTCTACATTAACAGCCCGGGAGGAATTGTTACGTCAGGTTTGGCGATCTACGACACGATGCAGCATGTTAAACCGGACATTGCTACCATCTGCATTGGCCAGGCGGCGTCCATGGGCGCGTTTCTGCTTGCAGCCGGTGCTCCGGGAAAACGCAGTTCCCTGCCCAATTCAAGAGTGATGATTCACCAGCCACTCGGCGGTGCTCAGGGTCAGGCAAGCGACATTGATATTCAGGCGCGTGAGATTCTCAAAACGCGCAGCAAACTGAATGAACTGCTGTCGAAGCACACGGGCCAGCCGCTCGACCGCATTGAAAAGGACACCGATCGAAACTACTTCATGTCTGCGGAAGAGGCCAAGTCCTATGGCATTGTAGACGAAATTATTTTCCCGCGCGGCAGCAAGGATAAAGCGGTTTAAGTGATTCTATATGCCAACTGACACCGTGCAACAATTCTGCTCTTTCTGTGGCCGTGCCGAACATCAGGTTGGCACTCTGATCAAGCACCATGACGGTATCGCCATTTGTGAATCATGTGTAGAGCATGCTTATCAAATTGTTGCACTGTCGCGCAACAGCCGCAAGTCACTCGCTCCGGAACAGTTTCCGACACCGCGCGAACTTAAGCGAAAACTCGATGATTATGTGATCGGACAGGAAGATGCGAAAAAACGTATCGCCGTTGCCGTCTATAATCACTACAAGCGGATCAACGGCCACGAATTCGGTTCCGATGTTGAGCTTGAAAAGTCGAACATACTCCTGATCGGACCGACCGGCACCGGAAAAACCTTGCTGGCGCAGACGCTTGCTCGCTTTCTGCAGGTTCCTTTCGCCATCGCAGACGCGACGACGTTGACCGAAGCCGGGTACGTGGGAGAGGATGTTGAGAACGTGCTGGTTCGCCTGCTGCAGGCAGCCGACTATGACTTGCAGCGTGCCGAAATGGGCATCGTCTACATCGATGAAATCGACAAGATCGCGCGCAAGGACTCGAATATGTCGATTACTCGCGATGTTTCGGGTGAGGGAGTGCAACAGGCGTTGCTGAAGATTCTTGAGGGTACAGTGGCCTCGCTTCCTCCTCAGGGTGGAAGAAAACACCCGGAACAGAAGCTTGTACAAATTGACACAAAGAATGTACTCTTTATTTGTGGTGGTGCGTTCGAAGGGCTTGACAAGATTGTCGCGTCGCGAATCAACCGGAAACTCATGGGCTTTGGAACTCGGCGCGAAAGCGGCCACGTGGCCGAGGCGAGAACTGATGTCCTT
>CAZVXJ010000115.1:0-9176 GCA_964631675.1 uncultured Alphaproteobacteria bacterium | reverse complement strand
AATGCGCTTTGAAAATCCTGCGCCATCGGCCCCATGTGGCGGATGTTATCATCCTGCGATTTGTAATTCCACTCCGCGACTCGTAGGTTTCTAAGTTTTTCCAGCACGCCGCCGGTGTTTACGGCACGAACATTTTCCTTCTGTGTGGAGTCTGAAAGTGAAGACCATGAGCCACCCCCCGCGGCCAATTGAACGCCGGTCGAAGTGCCCGCCGCCGTGTAGAATCGTGCACCATTTCTACAGCGAAAGGCGACCGTGCCATTTCCAAAAGAACTGGTGAACTCGCTGCCATCTCCCCACACGAACGCTTCTGTATGATTGGCCTGCGCGCCATAACCTGCGGCAAATGAATACGGGCCTGCTTGATTCAAGCCACCACCGGGGACCGTGCCATAATCTCCGATCACCGTATTGTAAAACCCGCCGCCGACCGTCGCATATAAACTGTAAGCTGTGTTGCTTGCTCCTCCGCTTACTGTAGAATAGTCTCCTATGGCAGAGTTTGAATCCGGATATGAACCACCGCCGCCGCCTGCGACAACCGAGGCATACCCGCGCGCATGATTAAGAAATCCTCCTCCGACCGTCGCACCAGGGCCTGTTGCATCGTTCAAGGCTCCGCCCGCAACAGTAGCACGGATTTGAGCCGCACGATTTCGGTAACCACCGCCTACCGTTGCAGTCGTATGCGAAGCTGTGTTTTCCTCTCCACCACTGACTGCAGAGTACGATCCCGAAGCAACATTGATCCTTCCACCACCGACAAGAGCATGATCACCGCTGGCCAAGTTATTCTCGCCCAGCACATTCGCTAGCGTTCCAGAGTTCGTGTTGCCCGTGCCGACATTGATCTTACCACTGATCGTCCCACCGCTCGATCCATCCACGGTTCCGACGCGATAGGAATATCCTACTGAAACAACTCTCGTGCGCGGTGTCATTTCGCTGTTCGATCCAACCGTGATACCGAGCCAAACTTGAGATTGATTCAGGATTGCATCGGTCAAGTTCGTAAGTTGCCCCAATCTCACATTGAACAGCCCGCTTGCTGTAGTGACAGACGGTCTTGTCTCTGTCCAGAGCAGACTTCCCGCTGTCGAGTCCGTATACAAATTGAACGTCATCGACACCATGGTATCCAGTGGAGAGCCATCAGGACGAGCGAGCTGCCCCTGATAGTTGATCTGCTGCGGAATGGCATGGGCGATGAGCGCCTGAACCAACAGCAGCAAAATACATGCGTGTGCCTGTTTCATGAGCGACTCCACAGAAAAAAAGTGAATAGACAAATTCGTTTGATACAACAAAAAATCGGGCAACGGGCTTTAGCCCATTGCTACGCAAACAAAACAAGTGGCTGAAGCCACTTGCCTTGGCAGTTTCTCATCTAATTCAGCGTGACCATTACCTTAATCTCGCCTTGACCGTTTGGCAGTGATTCGAGGGCTTTGCCGACAATCGTTCCAATCTTGGGTTCGCTTGCCAGCATTGCGTGACCGACAGTCGTAGACGTCGTAAGCAAGTCGCCGCGCTTGATCGCTCCAAATCTTGCATCCGCTTTTACGCGCACTTCGAGCCGCTTCCCGTCCTTATCCGGTGAGGCCGCAGCACCAAGAATAACGGCCAGAACTTCTTCTCCGTACTTTCCGTCATCATCGGGCGACACCACGCCCACAACCGACTTTTGATAGGCCGCGCTGCACGGAATGTAGCGGTCGGAGTTCGGATCCGCCACGATGACTGTCCCGCGTTCATAAGAATATCCTTCACTCTTGGTAAAACGCTCGGCAATGATCGGATCTACGGCGCCCGTGACATCGAGCTTGCCGTTTATGCGCATATCGCCGTTGACTTGAATTCCATTGTATCCGGTCTGCCAGTACAGATAATTCTCCTCCGCCTGCGGACCTAAATAGACCCGGTTGTCAAAGAAGGTATATCCATTATTGGCGACGGCCATATTCGGCACGCCGTTGATGTATTGGTTCATCGATCCATCCGTATTGAATATCCATCCGGACTGCAGCACGCCGTTCACATATCTCCGTGCGCGTGTATAGGTTGGCATGGTCTCAACAAAGTTCTGCGTATTTCCCACGACGGAATTTGCAACAATTTGAATACCGTTAATCAAATTGGCATTCAAGCTGGTCCCGGTAATCGCGCGCGCGGTAACATTCGAATCCACCTGCAGATGTCCGCGATTCGTCAGATGAAGCAGCGTATCGCCCGTGGCCGGATCTCTCACGTAAAATGATTTCGCAAAGATCTCACCGTTGGCATCAAGTCCCGCGACAACTTGATTTCCCTGTTCGGCAAACCAGGTTCCGTTCGGCAGCCAAGTATGCCCGGCTGTTCCGTTGTTCAATCCGGTTTCAATGCGATCCGGCTGCACAGAAGAATTGCTAACGCCGTTGTAGGTGGAAAACCCGATGCCGTTCAGCACGGTGGTGTCACCCTGAAACGTGCGGACGATTTCGGATCCGGCAATGTTCTCGCCATTTACCAGGATTTGTCCGTCGAAGGTAATGTGAACGATCGTGTCGCCCGTTTGCGGATCGCGCGTATAGAACGACTTGGCGAACAGCTCGAAATCGGGATCGAGTCCGGCAACCAAATCGCCATTGTTGAAGGATTGCCACGTACCATTCGGTGACAACGTATGACCGTTGCCTGCAATGCCGTTACGAATGGTGCCATCGCTTTGAATGATGGCGCGCACGATTCCGTTGCTGTCCACCACGCGAAACTCTCCGCCGAAAACTCCCCCTGATGTGTCAAAACCCGCTACCACCTGATAGTCCCGTACGCTTTCCACTTCACCATCGCCGGTGATTATCACACCGGCGGAATAATCTCTTCTTCCGACAAAGGAACTCTCCGCCGTCATTGTAGATGACCAGATTGGGTCGCTGAGATAGACAAGACCCCTCATGACGCGAAGCGTTTCATCTTCCATCGTACTGGACACACCCTGCGACCAGTAGGAATAGAGGACGGAATTGAAGTCCTTGCGCGGCGTCATTTCCGAGTTGTTTCCTACGGTGGTTCCCAGTTGGACGTCGGGATGATCCACTACTTCCTTGGGGATTGGATTGAACGTACCCAGTTCTACATGAAAGTGCCCGCCGCTCACGGCAACCGCCGGATGGGTTTCCTGCCACGCGAGCATATAGGTTCCGCCCACATTCCGGTACAATTTGAACGTGATCGATACTGTGGTATCGAGCGGTGTTCCGTTCGGCCTGGTTAGAAATCCCTGATGACTAATGCGGTCTAAATGCGCAAGTGCAGTAGTGGCGACGAAGAGCAGAGAAAAGATAAACAACCTTCGCATGGTGCACCTCGAAAGAAAATGGTGGAACTCAATAAGGCATGAACCGATTGCAAACCAACCGGAATGTTGACAGAGACTATCCGCACGCCGCCCGACCTACGCTTGAGTTAACTACTCCGCGGCACCTCCTTCGACAAGGCCAACCGGCGTATTCGACGCGGTCACCGTGTAGAAGAATTTCAGCGCAGCACCACTCACGACATTCAGATCAACATATGAAAGCGTCGAAGAGGTTCCGATCAGATTGCCGGGAATCGCGGATACGTCGGGCGTATCACCGCGGTAGATGTTATATGAGACCGCACCGCTGGTCGCACTCCAGAACAGTGCAATGTCATTCGATACTCGGCGGATCACCAGCGAGTCCACATTTCCGAGTGGAGCAACGCACGGCGATGACGTGACTGTGAGGATGTACGGGCCGCCATCGGGGCCGGCGACATTGTCGGATTCTACCACAAAGGTATAAATGTTTGCCGCTGTGGCGACAAATTGTATTTGACTCTGCAAACCGCAAAAGTTGTTGTTGCAGAGAACGTTTGACGCGCCCGTGCATGTTCCGCGATGCGCGATAAGCTGTGTGTCGTAGCTTGATCCGCACAAACTGACCGTAAGGGTTTCGCAAACCGCCGCTGTATATTGGTAGTAGACATCCGGCCCGTCGTTTAAGGCTCCGCATTGCATGAGCGGAGTGTGGGTGGCACAGCGTGTTGAGCCATAGTCCAAAAACGGAAGCGAAGGAATGATTCGCGGCGTTAAACACGAATCACCGGCGGGCCGCGGTTCCGTTCCGGTGATGGTCAAGGTGAACGATCCGGTATCGGCTCCCGCACGTTCAACGATCAGAAAATAATCGAAGATGACCTCGGCGGTAAAGAAGAAACTCTGACAGGCATTGGTCACACAGGCCACGACCGAATCTCCGGGACACGCACCGCCGGTACGAACCTGAAGCACAAAGTCGGTGCCTGTGCCGCAGACGGACACGTTCGCAAGAACTTCGCATTCCGAAACCGGCGCATAGGTGAAGATGGCATCCTTGTGACCGGTTCCATTGCAGGAAAGATTAATCTCGTTGCCGAGCAGGCAATTATCAAACGAGCCGTTCAGCGTCGCAGAGTTCGTCGTGATAAGATGGCCGCCGCAGGTATCGCTGGGGACCGGCACGGGAACCGACGTGACATTCAAACTATAAGCGCCTGCTGCATTCGGTTCGCCGCCGTGAACGATGAAATAATAGGGCACACCTGCCGTTGGAGAAAAGGTTGCCTGGCTTTGCGGAGTGCAAATTCCGTCGTCATTACAGAGCACAAAATTATCTCCCGGACAACTTCCGCCCGATCGAATTTCAAGTCCCGTATCGAAAGCAGATCCGCACAAACTCACCGTGACATTCTCACAGCCGAACGAGGTATACCTGTAGATGGCATCGCGTGTGCCGCTTGCCGCGCAGCCGGTGGCATCGTTGACATTGTTCAGCGTATTTCCCGTCGTCGAATAAGGCAGCGATGGGATCACAATGCCGCAGGTATCTTGGGGCGAGATTAGACAGACCGACAAATCTTCGGGGACACTCATGCCGGGAAGCGCAGCGCGATAGTAATGCTGATCATTTCCACTCGGAGAAGACATCCAGAAGAAACTGCACGCGGGATTATTCATGCCCACAATCGACACCCAGCCATTGATCAATTGCAAGGGCGGACTTAAAACGGCATCCCACTCATAAAGTGTGTACATACCGTCAAAGAGGTAAGACGGCGTCCCGGTCAGCGTCATAGAATAACTTTGGGCGAGCGTTCCGGGCCGGCTGTTGTTGTTCTGATAGAAACGAATGTCGAACGTTTGCGGATTCTCGATGCAGGGAGCGTTGCCGGCATTTGCATCGGCTCCGATTCCCCAGAAGCGAATACCTTGCGTGGGAATCACCACATCCGTGAATTCCTCGAATACATTTCCGTAGATTTCCTGATCATTGGCAAATGCGGCCCACGCTTCATTCGGGATCATCGGCGGCTGCGATTCAATCGAGGTTGGCGGACAGCCGGGCCGTGTAAGACACGGAGAGCCGCTGCAAATCGTATCGGTACTGGTCCATTGTCCGCCCAAGGTCAGACATTGTGCGTGACTGTTCACGGTACACTGCGGATTGTTCGCCGGTCCATAGCAGCACCGCCCCAGACATTGCGAGACGGTCAGCAGGTAACTAGTCAAGCAGACATTCGCCTGATCAGGATTTCCGCCGATCAGCACATAATAGGTTCCGGCGCTCAAACTGACGCACCGAATTTCCGGCAAGCCATTTGTGCAGCCGTCTCCGCCTTGCGCAATCACAGAACTCGGATCGCAGCAGCGGCTCATCAGATGCATGTAAGCATCGGCGGCGTTCGGGCTTTGACAGAGCGAAAATGTCCATTCGCCGTCCTCGGGAACATTGACGCGTGCTATGCGATCTGCTGACGGAAAAGATTCGGGCGGATCAATGGTACAATCATCACCCGCTCCGCAGGTCGTATTATAATAGAAATTAGAAGGAAAAGGCGCCGTAGCCGTGGTATCGAATCGGCAGCCGCTGCACGGTGAGAAATTGAAGTTGAATTGATATTGCTTAGGCGAGACAAACACTCCGGCGGCATTGGGAGAAATTTTGAAAACATATTCTCCGGCAGGAAGACACGGAATCTGAAACACGTTTGCCTGACAGACGTTGACCGGAGTCGTAAACGGGAGAGTTTGGCAGCTACCCGGGAAGTTGCCAATCTCTGCTGTGGCCGCAATATTACTCAGGATATCGAATCGCACCGTGCAAGGTTCAGAAAGCGTAAAGCGATACCAGTCGGTATCGCGGCGGTCAGAGCCGAGCGCAGAATATCCGAATAAACTCTCTCGGTAAACCAGATTCGACGATTGTCCCGGAAGAATGCGAGAAAAGGACGGCGTCCCTCCGAAAATCGCATTGCAGTCACCGCCGTTGCAGTCGGCATACAAATGCTCAATCCCGCCGGTTTGCGCGCACTCACTCATCGGAAAACCGGTCAAACAGTTTGGCTCAACGGAGACCTTGAACCGATAAGGCAGTGGCTGCGGGATATCCGAAAAAAGAGCCGGAGTGACAACAATATAGTAGGTTCCAGCTGATAACAAGCCAGAGCGAATTGTTTCCGGCACGTATGGTGCAGTTGCTCCGCTGAATTGGGTGGCACCTGGACATAATCCGCTGCGTCCCACCACGGAAGTTTGAAACGAGGAATAAAGCTCAAGAGAAATGAATGCGCTATGGGCCAGAGTGATCTGATACCAGTCGGTATCCCGAAAATTTGACCCGCCGCGAACAAATGTGAATCCCCGGCCGCTGATCGTTTGTCCGTCCGCTATGGTCGTAAAAGAATTCACGCCCCCGTACGTGCTGTTGTTACAGCCGCCATTACAATCGAGTCGGGCATGGCTGGAATCCACAACTTCAGCGCACTCCACAATGTCTCCGGGCTGAAAGTTGACGGAGGCCGTCTCATACACCGATAGCGTATAGTAACCGGAGACTGAGTCGAGATTATCCACCACAATGTAATAAGTTTGTCCCGCCGTCAAATTTCCAGCGACATCCGATCCGCAGCTAATACCTGTCGCTCCTGGACAATCGCCGCCCGTGCGCAGATTGAGTACGACATCATAATAACTACCCTCTGAGGTAACGCTATGCAATCCTGATCGCTGTGCCACAAAGGAATAGACAACGTCGGGTCCGCCTAATGTCCCTGCAAGGCAACCCGGCAATTCGTAATCGTTGGTAAGTCCGGAGGTCCATCCGGCATCGCGGTACGGAAGACTCGTAATCACCGTTGCCGGACACAAATCCGCGCCTTGATCGAGAGGATGTCGGTCGCGGAGAGAAGAAACATCTCCCTGCTCAATAGGAGGAGATATGCTCGGCAAGCCGTGCTGTTTAACAGTGGTCGGGCGAATAACGGTGGGTGTGTCTGTGGCGAGCGCGGCCGCGCAGACCAAAAAGAAAAGAAGAAATCTGAGTTGATTCATGTGCTTTACCTTGTCCTAAGTGATCATTTCGTTCGTTCCATCATCCGTCTGTCAAGGCCGGACTCGACTTCAAAAATTCAATATCGTGCTTTGGAAAAAGAATGTCCTCAAGCAGGCTTTCCTTACTGCCCGCAGTTATCCAGCGTCACCACATAGCGCACATAGGCATCATTTGAGGGAATGTTGCCACTAACATGCATTCCCGTGGTGACAGGCTCTGTTGTGAGCAGAACAAAATTCAGCGGAAAAATAGATTGCGAGTTGGTCGAATAATAAATCTTTGCATTGCCTGACACGGAGCTGCGCCAGGCCAGATTGATAAATCCCGGACTGCCCGGAGTCTTGCGAATGACCAGACTGTCTACAGGAGGGCAGGACGCATCACACGAAGTCACCGTCAGCGTGAAATCATTGGAACATTCGCCCGCTCCCGGGTCATTCTCGATAAGCACGAAATAGTATCCGGCATTCAATGTGACGCACGAAATCCGCGACAGTCCATTGGGAGCACAGCCGTTGAAATCTTGAGCGACGATCCCGACCGGATCCCGCCACTCCGTGGCGCAGCACCGATCCATGACCGTGAGCTTGCTGTCCCACGACTCCGCGCTGCCGCAGAGCGAAAGAGTCCAGGGTCCGGTGGTGGGAATGTTCACCCGCACCAGCCGGTCCTCCGTCTCCCACTGTTCATTCGGATCGAGTGTGCAGTCATCGTCTTCGCCGCATGTGTTACTCGAATAACTCCCGGGCGCATTGATCGTACCATCTTCGCCGCAAAACAATTCGCCGGGATTCAGGCAAAAAGAGAGATTGCCGATTTCATGATTCCACGTGTTGTTAAAGCGGGAGCGATAATTGTTATTCCCGAACGCCGATTTTAACCACCAGAAATTGCAATTCGGATCGCCGCTTCCCGTTGTCGCGGTAATGGACAACCAGCCATTGGCAATACTGACTGCCGTCAAGAGCTGAGCGTCGTACTGATAAATTCCGTACGAATTGGAGCCGGACGGATAGTTGCCGATCAGTGTGCCGGTCAACGAGAAAGTTTGTTGTGCCAGCGGGGCGACAAGCCGCGGCCATCCCGAACTGTCGGCGTGCACACGTACCGTGAAAGCGAGCGGTTGTTCCGTACACGGCGCTAACCCGTCCGCGCCGCCCAACCCCCAAAACCGAACCGAGCCGATCGGCAAGGATATCCCGCTGAAGTTGTCAAAGATGCGCCCGCCATATGCATCGTCGGCAGGTGCAATTGTCCAGTTCTCGCCCGCAACATAAGGTCGCTGGCCAAACATGGATTCGTTCGGGCATTCCGGCCGACAAGGTGCGGTCAAGCATGTGTAGCCGTAATACCATGTGCCGTTCAAACTATCACAATGACATTCGGAAGTACTTTCGAGACAGCTCGGCGTGCCCGCGTTGGAGTAGCAGCATGTACCGGATACCTCGCTCATGGTCAGCGTGAATGGGCCGCATTCATTGAGCATTGAGCCGTCGATGGTGTAAAAATAGGTTCCTGCAGCCAGGCACATGATCGCATTGGCGGCAATCCCCGTGCTCGCGCAGCATGTATTACCGAAACGAAGCTCGTACATCCATGGCAGGATTCCCTCATCAAACTGGAAGCGATATGATCCGCTGTGTGGTACGCAAATTCTCACGGTGCGATCCGGCCCCGCACCAAGTTCGCATCCATTGGCATGCGTGCAGGATGTGCTGACCAAAGTATCTGCAGGACCAACCAGTTCGCTGGTAATTACTCCGCTGCAAACGTCGCGAATGTTCAGTGTATACCCCCCGCCTA
>CAZVXJ010000114.1:0-9204 GCA_964631675.1 uncultured Alphaproteobacteria bacterium | reverse complement strand
TGAGACGTTCAAGCTGGAGGAACCATTTTTTGTTCTGGCCACACAAAATCCGATTGAGCAGGAGGGCACCTATCCGCTGCCGGAAGCGCAGCTTGACCGCTTCATGTTCATGCTGTGGATGGATTATCCATCATTTTCCGAGGAAACAACGATTGTGAAGAGCACAACTTCTGCGGCGGTTGCCGATGTGCGCAAGGTCTTGGATGGTGCGCAGATTACTGCTCTGCAAAACCTGGTTCGCAGAGTGCCGGTTTCGGACAATGTTGTTGAGTATGCCGTAAAACTGGTTCGACGCACCCGCCCCGCCGCCGATGATTCACCCAAGTTCATCAAAGACTACGTCAGCTGGGGCTGTGGACCCCGTGCGTCGCAGTACCTCATTCTCGGCGCAAAGACTCGTGCGGCCCTGGATGGCCGGCCCACGCCCGATATAGATGATGTTCGATCTGTGGCGCTTCCCGTCTTACGCCATCGCATAGTTGCCAATTTCTCGGCTGAAGCCGATGGTGTAAAGGTCGAGAATCTGGTGGAAAGACTGCTGTCGGAAAAATCCTAACGATCGGTACTCAAAATTAGCGCTTCGTCAGACTACCTCCGTCCAGAACTGGTTTCCCGGCTGAAGAATATGCAGCTGAGGGCGCGTATGGTTGTGGAAGGGTTTATTGCTGGACTGCACAAGTCTCCGTACCACGGATTCTCGGTAGAATTCGCTGAACATCGCGCCTATATGCCGGGAGATCCATTGCGCAATCTGGACTGGAAGGTGTTCGCAAAAACGGACCGGTTCTATATCAAGCAGTACGAAGAAGAGACCAATCTGAAGTCCTATGTACTGCTCGACAGCTCCCATTCAATGGATTTCAGCACGACCGGTGTTACTAAATTCCAATACGGATCCTACTTGGCTGCGGCACTCTGTTTCCTGATGATACAGCAGCGGGATGCCGCCGGGCTGGCCGTGTATGACAGCGAACTGCGGGAATATTTGCCGCCGCGCTCGGTTCATACCTATCTGAATGTGTTGCTAACTCACCTGGAGCATGCGAAGCCATCAGGCACCACGGACATCGGAAGAAACCTGCACGCGGTTGCCGAACGTATTCACCGCAGAGGATTGGTTGTCGTCATCTCCGATTTGCTGGACGATCCCGCAAAGATTCTGCAGGGCCTCAGTCATTTTCGGCATGATGGGCACGAAGTGCTTGTGTTTCAAGTGTTAGATCCTCGTGAACTTGATTTCGCGTACACGGGTGACATCCGCTTTCGCGATCTCGAAACACAAGAGGAATTGCCGACTCATCCGTGGCACCTGCGTGCTGAATACAAGAAGCTAATCGGTGAATTCACTGAGAAGCTCCGTCGGGGCTGTCGCGAAGAACGAATTGACTACCACCTTCTAAACACCTCCATCGGTTTTGACCAGGCACTTATTGGCTATCTAACCAAACGTAAGCGACTGCGTTAGTCTCTTTGCCAACGCCAAACCCTGACACCTTGCCGCTCTGGCAAGGTGTTTTTTTGCCCCGCTCACGGAGCGATTCGAGCCAATTTGTGCCATCCGCCGGTGCGTATTCTCATTCGATTCGGGCCGGAATTGTATTGCAGGGCAATGAGATTACAACCACTCGGCCTCGTGTGTTCATATTGGTATGCGACTTGCAGTACGTTATAGCAGACGGCTATACCGAAGTTCATTCAACCAAGTTGACCAGGAGGCTAAAATGACTATGACCCCGATGTCTAACCCCGTTATGCGCCGCATGGGCGACGATTCAGAATTTAACAACGAGCGAATCCGTCGCCTCAGACAAGAGCTTAATATGACCCAAGAGAGCTTTGCCCATGAGATAGGCGTGACGTTCGCTACCGTCAACCGTTGGGAAAATGGCCGCACGATTCCCAATAAGGTCGCGCAGAAGGTGCTGCGACTGCTGGAAAAGAAACTGCGCAAGATGAAGAAAACCTGATCACCGACAATTGAGAAAAGGCCGGTTCCTTTGCGGTTCCGGCCCTTCCAGCTTGCCTTGGCTGATTAGTGTCAATCTGCGCGCTTGATGTCAAGCGCTTGGCACAGTTTGTGAAGCTCTTGCTCGGCGGTGTCTTCCATGTCTTTTGAGTCGGCGTATTCACGGAGTTGCTTCGCGAGCAATTCGATGCCAGTCGTGATGAAACTCATGGCCTTAGGATCCGCGCCACGCTCGGCAAGAATTTGTGCCGATTTCCCCAACATCGTCATGGCCAGACTGTACGTCAGAAAAATCCGGCTGTTTTCCATAGTCTCTTCAAACTTGGGCATGCTTGTCTCCTTGTTCCTCATATGTGCCGTTGGGCGAAATCAACCAGTTGTTTCACGGATGTTTGGGCGACAGGGTTCCTTCCTGTGACCGTAGTAAATATAGTTTTCGGCTCCTGCTAACGCAAGCAGGCCGGTTCAAATCCCAGAACTTTTTCTGCTCTACCTATGAAGCGCACGGAACCAGAATTCGACCAATGGACGGACCAAAACCACGTACCGTTCTACCCATCGGATGGCCGCGAAAATCAAGCTAATTCAACACCTCCGCTAATGCGACGATCCCGCAATGTGTTATGGCAAAGCATAATGCGACTTTTTCGCGTTCACAGTACCCGCGGCTCGGTGAAAAGAACCACATAGCGGTCACTAAGGCCCAAACGGCCTCTCGGCCTCTTGTCCTACCCTCCCGGGCCTATCTGATCCCTTCCTCATAACTTGCGGCTTTCGGCCGCTTGTGTTATCTTGAGGGTCAACACCTCTTACAACCCAGTTGACCCGTCTTGCGCTTTCCCCAATTCGCTTCAGTTGAATCCCACCTAAACTCGCTAATCAACTACGAGGTCTCGACTCCCGTAGGGGGATCCCGTGACCGACCCAAACTGGAGCCGGTGATTCGTGCGGCGGAACGGTTGCAACTTCGACTCGAGCTGCGCAATTGCTTTCACATTGCCGGCACAAAGGGCAAAGGGTCGGTAGCTGCCTTTATCACTGCACTGCTTTCGTCTCACGGTTCTACGCTCACCTTTACCAGCCCGCACCTTGTCTCTGTTCGCGAACGCATTGCATTGTCCGGCAAGCTGATCGCAGACGAAATGTGGTGTGAAGGGTTCTCTTCGATTGTGCCGCAACTCGAAGCGAGTCCGGGGATTCACCTTACCTATTTCGAGTCTGTTTGGATATTTTATTTGTGGGTTGCACAGCAACTGAACACAGCTATTCACGTCGTTGAGTGTGGTCTTGGAGGAAAATGGGACGCGACCAATGTTCTAAAGCAGACTACTCCAGTCATTACGTTGGTAGACTATGATCACACGGACATCCTTGGAAAGACTCTTTCTGAAATCGCCCGGGATAAGTGTGGTATCATCAAGCCCAATTGCCACGCAGTCGTCAGTAGGCAACACGAAGAGTCCGCGGCGGCCATACGTTCCGCAATCGATGCTGCCCAAGCTCGTTCGTCGTGGCTCGATCATGACTACAGATGGAAATCCGAGGCAGGGGACTCGTTCAACTATCGTGATGAACTGGGAGACATCGACTCAATCAGACTCGCGGCCGCCGGGCTCCATCAACCTGACAACGCCGCAACGGCCATTTGTGCCGCGCGACTACGCTTTCCATTTCTTGAGCCCGGCGAAATCCGAGAACGGCTGGCGGCTCTGGAGATACCGGGCAGGCAGCAACTTCTCGCGGGAAACCCGCCTATACTGCTGGATGTTGCGCACAATCCCGTCTCGTTCCGGTCACTTGCGTCAACGCTTCGCGCGAATCATCAGAGCAAGAAAATCATCGCGGTGATCGGAATGATGAAGGACAAAGACGCAGCAAACTGTTTGCAGCCGCTTGCCGGGTTAGTTCATGAAATGCTGATTGTCGAACCCGATTCTCCCCGGTCTATGCCTGCCGTCAAGCTCATCGAGATGGCGGTCTCGGTTGGCATTTCTGCGAGGGTTGAATTTCAACTTGGAAGTGCTTTTGAGTGGCTTCACACATATGGGAAGTGCGATATAGGCTTGGTTGCCGGTTCATTTATCCTCGCGGGCGATTACCTGAAATGGAGGGTGAATGCCGGAATTGCCTGAGGTGGAGACCGTCGTGCGCGCTATTCGACCTATTATTGTGGGGACGACAATCTTGCGCGCTGAATTCTCGGTTCCACGGCAACTCGAACCACAATCTCCTCGGAGATTGTCCAGCTCTTTACGAAACCAAAAGATAGTGGGTGTCACCCGCAGAGGGAAGTACATTCTAGTTCAATTGGAACGAGGTGTTCTGCTAATTCATCTTCGCATGTCGGGACGACTTTATACACGAGCAGGCGAAAACAGGTTGGCAGCACACGAGCGGGCTCGTTGGTGGTTAAGTAATGGATTAAGTCTGGTTTTCAATGATGTACGGACACTTGGAACAATTCGCTATTTCAAGTCAGGGGAGGAACTCGAACCACTTCGCGACATGGGTTGGGAACCGCTGGAAGAGACCATCAGCGGCAGCGAACTCCAACGTGAACTCCGGGCACGTTCAATGGCTATCAAGCCCGTGCTGCTGGATCAGTCACTCTGGGCTGGAATTGGTAACATCTATGCCTCGGAAGCACTCTGGGAAGCCAAAATCCACCCGGCAAAACCTGCCAAGAAGCTGACACATGCGGAATGCGATCGGTTGACCAGATTCGTGCCCATGGTCCTTAGTCGTGCGATTGACCAAGGTGGGAGCACCTTACGCGATTTCATGCGGCCCGACGGGACGGCCGGCTCGTATCAGCATGAATTTCGGGTATATGACCGGGAGGCTGACCCGTGTCTTCGATGTAACTCCCCGATTGTGAAGCTCGTTCAGTCCCAGCGCTCAACGTACTACTGCAAGAACTGCCAGAAAAAATAGTTGTGGTCAGTTTATCAAATAGAACAGGCGAGGATATCCTCGCCTGTTCTGTCAAAAGACGTACCAGCGTAGCCGCAGTAATCTACCTCATCAGCATCAACTTGGTTGCTGCGGAGAATTGGCCGTTGGATTCTATTCGAGCAAAATACAGTCCGCTCGCAGTGGCGGGTTTCCAGCTAACCACACCTGCCTGTGTACTCAAAGGAATCGAATCTATCTTGCGACCCAGAATGTCATGGATTGTAATCAACCCCGAATTCCCGCTGCCAAGTGAGTAGCTTATCTCAACCGATGCGTTAAATGGATTGGGAAACGCGCCGCTGATTTCCAGATTAGCTGGCAGCACAGCGGGGTGCTCTATTTCCGGCACGGTGAGTAGTGGCCCCGCCCAGGCATAGATTTGTTCGAGCATTTCCAGCAGCGATGACGATCCGGCAAGTCCCGATACTGCTTCTATTCCAAATCCAAACAGAAGGCCATTTCCGTTAGCGAATTCAACCGCGGCGACATCGCCCGCCTCGCCTCGTCCATAATGGGCAATAGCTCGGGAGTTTCCCAATGGCAAAAACGTGCTTGGCGTTCGCTGATTCATCGCACCACCGGATCCGGTGATCAAAAACCAATCGCCATCAACGAATGGCGCACCTTCTGCCGTTACGGCGTTGCTGAGAAGGCTGTCGTTGATGACATCAACTTGCAAAGTATTTTCTGCGAAAGTCCCGCCATCAAGCGCATCCGCGATGTTCTGGCCAGAAAGCACTATCTTGTTCCCAGCTGCAAGGTACGTTTGCAGCAGATTTTGATCCGGCGTTTGCAGTACATTTCCTTCGGCATTGCCCGATAGCCACAAAACCACACCATAGCCGGGCAGTCTATCAGCAGACAACATATCAGAATTGGAAAGCTCGATCAGATCGTAGATGCGGCCCTGGCCGCGGACGGCTTGGGTGACAAACCGCTCTACATTGGACGAGGCATCGTCCGCCACAATCAGCATTCGCGGAGTTCCGATAGTGAATGCGACTGTATCCTCCAAAGTCGAAGGACTCCCGCCAGAGCTCACATGGATGCGCAGGGCTGTCCAGTGATCTGCAGCATCAGCCGCATACTGTATGAGAAATGGCTGCGGTGTGAACGACTGACCGGCCGGAAGTGTGACAATCGACTGGGGAGAGTTTGAAACAATAGCAGACGGGTCATCGCTGATGACCGCGACTTGAACATCCGTCGCAGGCGGCGGAAACAGCAGCGCATCATTTCGAAGCACAAAGGTCAATGAGACCCGCTCTCCGGGTTCAACAAAACGATCTCCATCGCCCAGACTCCCGAGAGTTCCGTCCGCGACATAGGATATGTTTTCAAGCACAAAGTTTGGGTCATCGCCCGGCCCAATTCCATGATCCCCAAATGCCGAGTAGATCAATTCTCCATTCGGGGTGCCGTTGGACAGGTCGCCGTCATTGTCATCCGTTTCGAGCACGGAGACCAGATAGTCAAAAAAGGTCTCCGCCAGTCCGTACCGGGCATAGTGAGCAAGAGCATCGGCGAATTCTGTCCCCATTGCCGTGCGTATCGTCCACAGTGGCGCACTAATGAAAGGGCTATCCCCGTGCACTTCGCCGACCCAGTTGTCCGGAAAGACCATTGTACTTTCCAAGTTGCGAAAAAACGAGTGCGGATTGCCGCCTTGCAGGTAGTCTCCCATGAGTGGATCGCCGTTAATCGTACAGGCAAAGTAATCAGACCATGCTTCGTTCATGGCGCCCGGTTGATCAATATAGGGAAGCATCCCTTCAGGATAGATCCCGTCTGTAACCCCATGAGTGTATTCGTGGTAAATGACATCGCTGTACATTGCGAAATCATTGTATGTGCTGCCTGAACCATAGTACGTCCCATAGCCGTTCCAATAGGCATTATCGTAAGCGTTCCCTACATTGCAAACGGCAGGCATTGGGTAGTCGAGGGCGTTATACTCAGGATCCAGTATTTTGTACCAGTCGTGAATGAACTGAGTATGGAAATACAGATTCAACTCCGGACCTGTTGCCTCAGCTGTTGACCACGTCATAGAAACCGGGGAAAATGGAGCGTTTACGGTGAGCGCAAGTTGAGCATCTTCGGGACGGTCTTCGTTGTCGACATCTACATAGGGTCCGCGAAGCTCGGCTACCAGTTCGGCGTGGTTACCTGATTCGCGCTGGAACAATCCATTCGAATCTGTCGTATCCATGTTGCCATTCACAAAAATGAGTTCGTGGCGGTGCGGTGATATCTGCACATCACTCTGTTCATACGGCTGCCAATACGGACCGGAAACTGAGCCACTCACGACATCCGTGTGTATCCCAGGCCATTCGAGTAACACTTCCCCGCTGGACGCTTCGACGATTCCTTCCCAGCGTTCGTGGGGTAATTCGCCTTCAAGTCGAATCCAGAGTGCTGGCAGCAGTTGCCTGATTTCATAATCGGGATACCACCCGCTGATACTCCATTTTACGGGCCAATCCGCACCAGATTGATTCGGTCCGAGCAGTTTAGCAGCACTTGTAACATCCAATAGATGAGCTTCTCTAGTCGGAAACTTGTCATGCGAACGGAGAGTCCACCGGCTTAGCGCCTGTCCTGAATTTACTGAGAAACTCACACCGCCTCCAAAAACTGGCAGATCCTGGCGAGTCTCGCGAAAGTAGAATCTTGCGAGGCCTCGCGCATTCGTCTGAGTCAGTAACTCAAACTTGCTATGCGTTCCGGACATCTCCCGGATTACACTGAGAGCAGACTTGGCAAGGTCGCTTGCCTCTAACGTTATGGGCGGTCCCCAACCCACCACTGGCCGCTCGAGATACCGGTCTTGAAGTAATTGCCAGTCCGAAAAATCCAGGTCACTTGAAATTTTCACGCGTTCCAATTGGCTCATAACTTGTGAGGGTGGCCAGACTCGGTCGGTGGCTCGTGTAGTCCCTGTGACAACAATAGCTAATGCCATTACGGCGGCTGACAAATACATTCTGGATCGTTGTGTCTTCATTCTTGGTCTCACTTGTAGATAAACAATGTGGCCCGCACTACAGAGGCGTCCGCAGAGTGCTCTGAAACCCGAACTCCGGTTTCCGTGACTGCGTCGGGCGTCCACGTATAGAAGTGATGCCGCCATTCCATACGAATCCCGATACCGTTGGCACCCGTCTTAAACCCTACTCCGACATTTACCAGGCTTCTAACATCAGTCGAGGACGTTATAACCACGTTGTCGACGGGTACCCCAAGTGCGGCGCCGCCTCCGAACAACACGAACGGTACGATGCCGCGCCAAACAACCGGTGTCCCAATCAGGTTCATAGCCGCCTGGTATCCGATTTCGCGGCTTTGCCAAACGGAGTCTGCGGCTCCCCCGAACGGAATAGTCACACCTCCGTCGAATTCAATCCCTAACTGGCGAACGACAGAATATCCGCCGTGCAAATTGACCTGCATCAAGTGGCGACGCTGCAGGTTCGATTCAGCCCAGGTTTGAAACGCAAGTCCGCCTCCGACTTCAACCCCATTAGCATGTGGTCGATACAACCTGAGACCTCGGGCGTTCTCGCTCGTAGGTTTGATGAAGGTGATCGACTCGACCTCTTCGCGGGTAAAGACCTGCAGAGGCGGCTGGCGGTCCAGGCGGTGGTTCCATGTCGTTATGAAAACCGAGGAAGTGTCTTGTTTAAGTATAGCACATTCAATTAGTTGACCATTCCGAAGGCGAAGATAGTCTTGTGCATGAACGGACCTTTCGGTCAAGACTACCCCCACAGCCACCAAAACCAACAAGAACCGGATGCACATCGAAACCTCCTGAACCCTTAGCTGTAACCCGTGCGCGTACCAACACCACAAATTAATCAATTTACCGGAAATTTGCCATGTAAAGGAAGCATCACCGGTAGTGGCCAAGCATTGAAGAGGAGGCTCGTGAAACTTTGCTCATGACCTCCTCCCGGTCCTGTGATTGTACAGCCCTGTCTTTGTTGAGTTTTAACATGAGAATAGACCCCCTTATTCATCTGTCTTACATTAACAACATCGCATGTGCAATGGCAATCCCCTTGTAATGACTTAAGTACATTCGTATATTCATGATGTAAACGTGATATAGCTTAGGACACGCTGGGACCTGGATCACTACCACTCGATTCACCATTTCAACTTCCTTCTTACGAAGAGGCCCACTTGAAAATCAGCAGACTTCAACTTGACGGCACGGATGCCTTGGTCTCCGACTCGAAAATTGAACTACGTTTTCCAGACTCGCATATTGCCGT
>CAZVXJ010000113.1:0-9224 GCA_964631675.1 uncultured Alphaproteobacteria bacterium | reverse complement strand
ACCAGATCGATGATAGTATCGTTGAGTTTCCACCTCTTGAGAAGTTCTACTATGAGTGGGATATCTTGGGTTTTAGCCCTCGGCATCATCCTATCGATTTCTGGCGGGACAAGTTAAGTGCGCTTGGGATTTCCACCAATAGCACGATTAAGAATGTATCCGATAAGGAAAGAGTGCTGACTGCCGCTGGCTGGGTGATTCGACCCCATACGCCGCCGACAAAGTCTGGCAAGACCGTCGTGTTCTTTTCACTCGAAGATGAAACAGGTTTACTGAATGTAACAGTCTTTCCGAGCACATATGAAAGGTATGGCCATCTCATTTTTCGGCAGCCCTTTCTAATTGTTCGCGGGAAGAAGGATCGCCGTGGTGCCAACTCCCTGATTGCGGATCACATTGAACTTTTTCCAAGGCCCGACGGATCTCAATTAGTGACAATGCCCTTAAACCAATTCTCGCGGTCAAGCGGATAAAAAAAGCAGCGACCTGGATCGCTGCCTGAAAGTCAACCAAGTAGGAATCACTCATACCTTAGCGCTTCAATTGGATCCAGACCTGACGCCTTGCGTGCGGGATACAAGCCGAAGAATACTCCGACCAGCATGGAAAAAGCCATTGCAATTGCCGCAGTGATGGCGGAGAATTCCGCAGCCCAACCAAGAGATTTTGCGATGATGGCAATTGCACCGCCACCTACGACGATTCCGATCAACCCGCCAGCACTTGAAAGTAAGACCGCTTCAATCAGAAACTGCCTCAGTATATCCCATCGCCTGGCACCTACGGCCCTTCTTACGCCAATTTCGCGTGTTCTCTCGGTTACACTCACCAGCATAATATTCATGATTCCAATGCCACCGACGATCAGCGAAACTAAGGCAATCGATCCCAGCAAAAGTGACATCGTCTTCGATGATTCGTTTGCGGCTGCAGAAATATCAGCCTGAGTACGAACGACGAAATCGTCATCATCTGACGGACTCAACCTGTGTTTGGCTCGTAGTACATCACTAATCTCCTGTTGAGCACTCGCTACAGCGATTGGACTCACCGCAGAAATCTGAATCTGGTTGAGCCGAGTTTGTCCGCCCTGAAACTTCTTGAGAACTGTGGCGGATGGCACCAGTACTACATCATCCTGATCCGGACCCATTGCTGACTGACCCTTTGGCCCGAGTACACCAATCACTTCAAACGGAAGTTGCTGAATGCGAATGATATTGCCAATAGGATCATTGCCATCAAACAAGTTCGTAACCACCGTTTGTCCAACCACACAGACGCGAGTTGCGCCGCGTTCGTCCGCATCAGAGAACATTCGTCCGCTGACAATTTCGTAGCGACGAATGTCTATGTATTCGGGCCAGACTCCAAAAAGAGTGGACGACCAATTCAGATTTCCAAAAACAAGTTGGCCGCTGGATCGCACAACGGGGCTGACACGTGCGACATTGGGACAACGTTCATGGATCGCCTCAACGTCCTCCATACTCAGTGTGGATCGCGAACCGTATGTCTGCCGGGCTCCCGAGCTGCTAAAGCTGCCCGAAAATACCATCAGAACATTGTCACCCAAAGCAGAAATTTGAGCCTGCACTGAGGAACGGGCACCTCCGGTGATTCCAACCATTGTTACGACCGCGCCGACTCCAATGACGACGCCCAGTGCTGTCAGTGCTGAACGCATCTTGTTCACAACCAATGAGTTGAGGCAAATCTTGATGAGCATCCAAAAACTCATCAGGCGATCCTCCCGCAACTTGTGGTTACTCTGGATGACCGCATTATCGCCTTCCCGGTCCTGAAAAGCCGGGTGCTGTCTTCGCTGCCGCCGCGGAAGTTCCTGCTAATCCCACAATAACCGAATCACCGGCCTGGAGGTCTCCACCGAGGATCTCAACAAACGAACCGTCGTTCAGGCCAAGTTGCACAGCTCTCTCTGCCGGTTTACCGTTACTGTCTTTCACATACACTTTTCGAGATAAGGATAGTGTCTGTGACCGAGCGCGAGTTGAATCGTTGACCGTCGCACTTGATCGCTTCTGCGAGCGGCCCGACTCCGCCCTGGCCCCTCCGCTGTTTCCCGCTCGTGATGCCGATTCGGGCAATTGCTCGGCTGGTTTGAATCGAAGAGCCGTGGCGGGCATTCTGAGTACGTGATCTCTTGATGCAGTGACGATGGTCACATTGGCCGTCATGCCCGGCCGTAGTTTTAGATCGGGATTCTCCACATCAATTATGACCGGGTAGGTTACTACGTTTTGCTCTGCCTTTGCTGCAAACCTGATTTGACGGATCGTGCCGCGAAACTTCTCCTCGGGATAGCTGTCTACGGTGAAACTTGTGCTCATGCCCTCTTTCAGCCCGCCGATGTCCGCCTCATCAATACTGGTTTCGATCTGCATTAGTCGCAGATCCTGCGCAACCGTGAACAGCGTCGGGGCCTGAAGTGATGCAGCCACAGTCTGTCCCACGGAAACATCCCGCGAAATCACGACACCGTCAATTGGCGACCTAATGACCGAGTACGTCAGGTTGACTTTTGCGCGTTCAACCGCGGCTTCAGTTTGCGCGAAGCTGGCAGTTGCGACATCAAACTCAGTTTGGGCGTTATCTAGTTCGACCTGAGCTACCAGGTTCTTATCAAACAGATCTTGCGCGCGTTTCAGATTTCTCTCGGCTTGTAAGAGGCTGGCACGCGAGCGTGTTACATTCGCTTCCGCTTCTCTCACGGCGGCCTCAAGGAAGGTCGGATCAAGCCGTGCTACAACTTCTCCTTTTCTCACTGGAGAATTGAAGTCTACCAGGATTTCGCGAATTGTTCCTGACACCTGTGAACCGATTTGTACAGTAGTTACTGCACTGACCTTGCCTGTGGCCATCACCACTGTTTTCACCGGTCCTTCGTCGAGCGCGGCGACGCGATACTCGCTGCCGCTGCCCGATTTCTTATTGCAGCTCGCATAGAAGACGGTGAGCAGCATGAGCAAAGCGGTGACGAAAGAGTTCATACGACTGGAGAGTAGTTGTTGCATCGATATCCTAAATGTATTGCACGCTCCATTCTAACGTTGAATACCTCTATCCGGTTTCTCAAGTCAAGAATATGCACGTCAAACGGTCAGCTCCAGCGATTCGGCATCACTGGCATTTCCTGCAATGACGAAAAGCCTCTCAATACAACGGAATTTGGTCAAATGTTCCATGGGGCCTCACCCGTACACCATAATTCGCTGTTTCTGAACATCATAAATGCTTGTACACTTCTTAGGACCAACTTCTCACTTCCATTGCACTCAGACGGAGTGTGCATTATATTTAATCGTCATGGAAACGTCCAAAAGAAGTCTTTTTGTGCCTTTTTACTCGCCTTGGGCTGCTGTGTTAGCAGTTATAGTGTGCTCGTCCCTTGCCGGAGTAACCCATCAGGATGTGGTGGATCGCCGGTCCCCGCTTGCGACAGACATACACCGAGTGGAGTACTTCATCGACACTGATCCCGGGGAGGGCAACGGAGTGCTGTTTGGCCTATTCGAAGATTCGATCAGTTATTGGGTATACCACCCGGCATACTTGATCGTTGGACTCAGCTACGGGGAGCACGTTATGTACGTGCGATATCAAGACGGATTGAGCCGGTGGAGTGGACCGAAAGGTAAGAAATTCTACGTTGGTTCGAAAAAAGAAATAGTTTCTGCCGAAGAGTTCATTGACCATGATCCGGGGCAGGGTCTCGCTCAGTCGAAATTTGTTCCGGATACAACCGATACCTACTCCTGGGCTCCGCACGTTCACAATGAGACTTACGGTCAGCACATCTTCTATTCCCGATTTCAAACGGAGGATGGATACTGGGGACATGCGCGTCCGTGCAGGCTGAACATATCTCCTGGTACGACTTTTGTCGGTTCTGAGTACTTTGTCGGCGATGATCCGGGGCAGGGAAACGGAGTATATAGAGACGTTTCCGACGGTGGTTTTGAAATGGCTCACTATACGGCGGGGGACCTGACTTTAGCGTCCGCTGGGAAACAGCCTTTTCGATTCCGGTACTTGATGTCTGGAGGACACTGGTCGGTTCCCGCTGAGCGGCCGCTCAACGTTTTGCCTGTGTCTTCTTCTGGGTTGATGCACTTGGGAAGCGGAGAACTGTTTGTCGACAGTGATCCCGGTATTGGGCTTGCACAGCCGATGATACCGGAAGACGGTGCGTTTGATGAACTTGAGGAACGTGCAATGGCCACTGTATCTACACACGGCTATTCTTCAGGTATTCACTCTGTTTGCTTGAGAATGAGAGATGCATCGAGTACCTGGACGCGAACAATGTGTGGACTTACAGCTTTTCCGATTCGTGCTGTGATTCAGCCGCTTGCGACCGGTAATCCGCTGCTGCCCGATGCCAGGCTTAGCTGGGAGGCTGATTCGTTGGCCACCGAATACAGAGTACACTCCGATTCTTCGGCGACGGGTTCATTCACAAGCTATTTCACCGTAAATGCGCCGGATACGAGCACGACCTTTGGTGCGATAAGTGCACGCCAGTTCTATTACGTGCTGCCTCATGCTCCTGCCGGTCTGTTTCACAGCATTCCTAATTCAGAAGCCACTAAGGGCTCTTCCGTCCAGAAAAGAGAGGACAATTGATGATGAAGCACTCGATTCTCGTTCTTGCTGTTCTCGCGTGCGTAATGCCATGCCTCGCCGGACTGCATACAGTCTCATCAGATGGTCTGGCTGATTTCAGCGATGTGCAGTCCGCAATCAATGCGGCAGTCGCCGGTGATACTATTCTCGTTTATCCTGGGGGAGTCTACTCTGGATTCACCGTAGATCGCAGAGTCATCATCATGGGAGCGGGCATCGAGCCGGCTATCAATAAACACACGAAGATTGTGGGCATCGTGACCCTCTCTTCGGCCGCAGATGCAACAGAATTGCGCAGCCTGTGGATCGCGGCCAGCGTAGGAAATCCCGGCAGTTACAACAATCGCAATAATGCAGTGCTTAGGATCGATGGTAATTGCTATGACGTCTTCATATGGCGTTGTCTGATAGAAAACAGTAATACCAGCGGTGGAGTCATAAAGTCGGCAGTTTGGGTCGGAGATACAGCATCGGTGAGATTGCACCAATGTGCGGTTTGGTCATCACAAGTCAGTTCCGGAAATGCCGCTGCTTTCGCCGTTGATTCGCTTTGTGAAATCTCGTTGGAGAGTTGCGTGATAAGTCGCTGGAGTTATGGTATCTATGGCTCTCCGGGTACGACAGCCGCCAGTCCAATTAATATCCGGCATTGTATTTTTGACGGATATGGCTATTATGGGATAACAGGAGCGTTTTCCGGATTCGTGGAAAACTGCCTTTTCATAGGGACTACTCCAGGCCTTGGGGCTCCGAACCTCAATCTCACTCATAACGCGAGTGTGGGTACTGGTGAAGGAAGCAATTTTGTCAGTTACATCCAGTTCAATGCACAAAACTCCGACTACCATCTTACAGGAGGCTCGCCACTCATCAATGCCGGCAATCCTTCCAGCCCGTTCGACCTGGATGGGAGCACTGCGGACATTGGTGTATACGGAGGGCAGCATCCCTATGTGAAGAACGGCGCGCCGGACTATCCGTTTGTCATTGAACTTGAAATCCCGACCTCTGCACCGATTGACGGCGCTTTTCCGGTATTCTCCCGCGGTCGAATCGGGCCAGGCAACTAGGCACCCTTGCCCCGAACGAAACAAGCCCATCCATCTGGATGGGCTTGTTTTTTATGTGTTTCGTGCTGGAGGCGGGACTCGAACCCGCACGTCCCGGAGGACACTAGTACCTGAAACTAGCGAGTCTACCAATTCCACCACTCCAGCTGCATTAGACCCATAATCTATCGTTTTCCAGCCAGTTTGTCAAGCCTCACTTGCCCCGGCGCCTTGATTATTCGGTCGAAAGTTGTTATAATTACTGTTCATGCCTGAAAAGGAACCGGAAAAGACCGTAGCCAGAAATAAGAAAGCGTGGCACGATTATCATATCCTGCAACGTTACGAAGCCGGAATTTCGCTGTTGGGCACTGAAGTAAAGTCGGTTCGGGCGGGTCACATCGGTATGCGGGATGCGTATGCGGCCTTTGAGGAGAACGAACTGTACTTGCATAACCTGAGTATCAATCCGTACAAGGACCGCGGATACTCTACTCATGAAGAACGCCGGCGTCGCAAACTCCTGCTTCGAAAAGACGAGTTGCGAAAAATTCGCAGGCAAATCGAGGAAAAAGGAAACACCATCGTCCCGCTTCAATTGTATTTCAAGGGACCGTATCTTAAAGTCGAACTTGCAGTAGCTCAGGGCAAGAAAGAATATGATAAGCGTGCGCAAAAGGAAAAAGCTCAGGCCGATCGTGAGCTTCGCCGGGAACTGAAGAATCGCCGATGACATGCGGTTGGCCCTTTGAGTAACACCAAACTCACCTTTCCCTCAGTTCGCGAACAACTGGATCTGATCAAACTCGGAATCGAAGACTTGATTTCCGAAGATGACATGGTCAAGAAGTTGGAACGCTCAGTTAAGTCTGGGACGCCACTAATCATTAAACAGGGATTTGATCCAACGGCGCCCGACCTGCATCTTGGGCACGCTGTTTCGATTCGCAAACTGAAGCACTTTCAGGAACTCGGGCATACGGTCGTTTTTCTGATTGGAGACTTTACCGGCAGAGTGGGGGATCCATCCGGTCGCTCAAAAGCACGTCCGCCAATGAGCGAAGCGGATGTTGAGAAGAACGCGCAAACATACCGCGATCAGGTATTCAAAATACTCGATCCCAATAAGACGGTTGTTCGATTCAATTCTGAGTGGCTGGGCAAACTCTCTCCGTACGATCTGGTCGCGCTGACCTCGCACTACACGGTTGCACGAATGCTCGAACGCGATGACTTTGATAAACGGTACAAGGGAAATCAGCCGATTTCCATTCTGGAATTCATGTATCCGTTGTTGCAAGGATATGATTCGGTGGCGTTGCGTGCCGACGTAGAACTGGGAGGAACTGACCAGCGCTTCAATTTGCTGGTCGGCCGTACGCTGCAGGAGCACTATGGGCAAGAACCGCAAGTTTGTCTGCTGATGCCGCTTCTCGTCGGTACAGACGGTAGTGACAAAATGTCCAAGTCGCTCAATAACTACATTGGAGTTAATGAATCGGCACAGCAGATATTCGGGAAGACAATGTCTATTCCTGATGAGCAGATCATTCCATATTTCACCTTGGCATCAGGAGCGACACCGGCTGAAGTTGCTGAAATCCGCAGCACTCTATCTGAGGGGATAAACCCTCGTGATGCCAAACGCAAGCTTGCGATCAAGATTGCAGACCTCTATTGCGGTGAGGGCACTGGGAAAGCTGCCGCCGACGAGTTTGATCGCGTGTTTGCAAAAAAGGAACTTCCTGCCAGCATCGCGGACTTTGAGGTAAACAGCGAAGGTAAGTCGCTACTGGCTAAACTCATCGTTGAATGCGGCGGAGCCCAAACAAACTCAGAAGCGAAACGGCTCATCGAAGCAGGCGGAGTGCATTTGGCGGGGCAGAAAATATCTGATCCGTTGATCCAAGTATCCATAGGTGAGCCGACCTTACTCAAAGTCGGCAAGCGGTTTTTCATTCGACTGGTTCCGCGACAATCATAACCACCGTCGACTCTGCAAGTGTTCACAATTCCAACACTCTCTTGATAGGGAGAACCACCAGATGTCTAAATTTCAATTCTTGAAGATCATTGCGATAGGGCTCATATCCGTTCTGCTGCTGATTGGCGGATGCAAGAAGAAACAAGCAGCCGCACCATCTGAAACGCGTGACGTGTTTGGTACAAAAGTCACGATTGCTGTCTATGATCAAAATCAGGATCCTGAGTTACTCAAAAAAATATTCGATGAAGCGTTTCGGATACTGGAGGATTGGGATACGCGTGCGTACAAGCCTGGCCCACAGAACCAGGTCAGCGCTGTATCACAAGGTGCAGGAGAACAGTCTGTTCCTGTTGATGCAGCGACTTTTGACCTGTTAATGAAGGCGATGCGGTATTATGACAATGGGGGCAAAACGTACGACATTCGATACGGGCCGCTAATGGATCTGTGGGGTTTTGACTCGAAACCGCGGGTGCCGACGCAGGCCGAGCTTGATTCGGTACAGCAATTGGTCACACAGGGAGGAATGTTCGTTGCCGGCAATTCCATTCTGCTGGCTCGGCCGCAAATGAAGTTTGATGCGCGTGAAATAGTAATGGGCTATGCATTCGACAAAGTTGCCGCCAGGTTGGTTGAAATGGGACTTCGAACGGCGACGATTTCAGCTCCGGGTGTTTGGAGACTGATGGGAGATCCGCCGTCGAAGGATGGATTTGAAATTAAACTCATGAATCCCCTCATGCCGGACTCCGTCTGGACGGTGGTGCATGCCCCGGCCGGTGGCGTGGCGATGGCCTCCATGGCCGAAGGGAAGTTTGTTTCGGGCGGAAAGTCCTACCACAGAATTCTTGATCCGCGAAGCGGGTTTCCAGCCAATCGTGCCGCCGCGGTGGTGCACTCTCCCGATGCGATCACTGCAGAGGCGCTTGCTTATTCATTGTTTGTGACCGGAAGCGTCGATAGTTTTGATACTGCCGGGAAGCAGGCCGTTAGCGGAAGCATAGTTGTGACAGAGTCGGGCGGTAAACTCTCGGAAAGGCGAACGGGAATTTTCGGCAGCGGTGCAGTCGCTGAGAAGTGATCTGGACTCTGATCGCGAGAATATCCTGGTCATAAGACTTTCGTCACTCGGCGACATCTTGCTTACAGCACCCGCACTCCGTGGACTGCGCCGGAGGTTTCCGTCTTCGAACATACACCTAATGGTTGCGAAGGAGTTTGCAGATGCGGCGCGACTGACTTGCGGACACGATGGGCTCATTCTGTTTGATCGAAGCGGCGGCCTGCGCGAACTGGTCCGTGTCCGCCGTGATATTGCAGGAATGTACACCCTGATCGTCGATCTGCAGAACAGTTGGAGAAGTGTCTTTCTTCGGGCGACTTCCATGCCGGCAATTTGGGTTAAAGCCAGCAGGCAGCGGCTGAAGAGGTGGTTGCTCATTCAGTTCAAGTGGAATCTTTATCAGCAGCCCCGTTCAGTGGCGCTGCGTTATCTTGATGCTCTGGACTCTATTGGGATAGCCGACGACTCCGAGGGCTTG
>CAZVXJ010000112.1:1667-9377 GCA_964631675.1 uncultured Alphaproteobacteria bacterium | reverse complement strand
CCCTGAACCGATAATCATTCCCGCACGAAACTCTATAACTTGCACCCCGGACTCTCGCAGAATTTCGCCAACACGTTGGCGTGTTTGAAGATGGGGGGAGAGAGCTTTGCCACTCCCTAAACCACCCAGATATATAATTCTTCTAACTCCGGCCTCGCGCGCGGCATTAGCAAAACGTAATGCACCGTCTAATTCTTCTTGCTCAAATCCCTTCGATGCCGTCAGGGCATGCACCAGATAAAAGGCTGTGGTGATCCCGGTCATTGCCCTTTGGAGCGAATCCGCGTCCCGCACATCCCCTTGAACAATCTCGGTGCGGTTGTTAACCCTGGAGGCAAGCCATTCGGGTTTGCGTGCAAGGCAGCGAACACGATAGCCGTGATTCTCAAGCACGGGCAACAATCTTCCACCCACATAACCTGTAGCACCCGTAAGCAATATATGCTGACCGCCCGCGGTCACAGGTTGTATCATGACTTTGCTTTCCTTTTTTGTCGCGATGATTCTCTACGATAGATTTCCACCGCCCTTAGAGCGCTTTGTTCTTTGTCTTTGATCTCCAGCATGACATCACATTCAAGGCCGCGTGCGGCGCGCAGAAACCCCGTGAAATCGAGCGGGTCCAACGTGTCAGCATGCTTTCCAACCCGCCCCGCCGGTTGCTGTGAACTGTAGTCAACCATCAGCGGGCCATCCTCCGTCCGCCAGGTCGCAGCGGCACTTGCGAGCGCATCGCGTACGGGTTCGCCGCGGTGCAGTATAGCGTGGTGGAACACGTCAAACAAGACGGGTACTCCCGTGCGCGCATGGAGCTCGACACACTCCGCCAGACAAAAGAGCCGGTCGTCGTTCTCGATGACCAAGCGGCGTCGGATAGTGTCCGGTAGCCGTTCATACTGTGTAACAAATCGCTGGAGCGCCTCCTCGCGGTTCCCATATACGCCCCCGACATGAATTTGTATCCTTGCTGCAGCATCGAGATTCATTCGATCCAGTACCTCAGCATGGTACTCGAGTTCGCGGATGCTGCGCTGTACGACTTCTTCATCGGGTGAATTGAGCAGAGTGTATTGGTCGGGGTGCATGGAGATCCGCAGGTCGTGACGAATCACGAACTGGCCGATCCGCGCGAATTCGGCGTCGAAGTGCGTGGACCAGTCCACATCGCAAATCGGGTGCGAGGCGAAAGGGACGAGGTCAGATGTGATGCGGAAGAACCCGAGGCCTTGTTCGACGTTGAAAGCGAGTATCTGTTCCAGGCACGCGAGATTGCTTGCTACCGTGGTCAACAAGCGCTCCCGCGTGAAGCCCCGTAGCTTAAACGTGAGATTGCCGCGGCATGGCAAGGAATAGTTGAGGCACGGATATCCGATTCGCATTGTGAGGGGTTCAGGAGTTAAGTCAGGAAAGTTGCCGCCAGCACTCCGCGAGCGGACCATAGGAGCGTGCGCAGCCAATTGCTGCGCACAAGGCGGCGATGCAACCCCGCATCGAATCCATCCGCCAATAGTCGATGCAGCGGACCCTGAACGAACAGCGTCAACCCCCAGATGAGAATCAGCAGAATCACTCCTGCGCCGCGCCAGACGACAGCTACTGCCTGTGAGGGATCGAGCAGCAGCCATACCGATGCGCCGAGTTCGACACTCATCACCGGCACTACGATAAGACTGATTCGCTTCTGATGACCTTGCTCGTATTCCTTGAAGTGTTCCACTCCCACCAGCCTCATTAGAGGATAATGTACGAGCTGCATGACCCAAATCACACCGACCATTACCCATGTCGCGGCGGCATGCACGAGCACGATCATTTGTCAGCGCTCCACGCACTGCCAAACACGTCATTCAACGCGCGCAGGCGGCTGTCAAAGATATCCTTAAGTGTTGACTTCACCATGAGCGGATGAGCAAGCCGGCCCAGAGGACCGAACGGGAGTGCATAATGCACACAATCACTCACGATAGTATCCGTTCCGGATGCACGGAAGTGATGCTGATGATGCCAGAATCGGTAAGGACCGAATCGTTGTTCGTCAACGAACAGCATGCGCTCCACCACGTGCGTGATCTCCGTTACCCATGTCGCGCGGTAACCGGCAAACGGCCGCACCGTGTACATGATAATCATGCCCGGATGGACTACGTGCGGAATGTCCTCAGGTACGCGAAGATTCAATGACTCCGGTGTGATCCGCGCCAGATTGTGCGGATCGGCGAAGAACGACCACACCGCGTCGAGTGGAGCGGCAATCGTTACCGAGCGCTCGAGACGATAGAGTTTCATGGAATCGTCACCACCAGGGCGCGGCACGCTTCCTCGCCGATCTGTCGATAGCCGTGCGAAATTGACGAGTCGAAGTAGAGCGAATCACCCGCGCGCAACTGCGCTTCTTCATTCTCCTGCTTCAATCCGAGCAAACCCGACATTACATATATGAACTCACCACCGTTGTGCTGATGCATTGGCATGCCTTCAGGCGGTCGCTGAGAGAAATGCGCGATGAAAGCGCTGGATTTGCGATCGACGGATTTGTAATCGAGACATTCGAAGCGATATACTGCCTCGTTCGTGCCCATCTTCTCGTCAAAGCTCTGTCGTTCTTCGGGCTTCACGATCGCAGTACTGAAGCGGCCACTGCGAGCGAAGAAATGCTCGAGACCGACTGAGAAGACGAGCGCGATGCGGGTCAGCGTCTGAAGCGTCGGGACCACCCGCCCGTTCTCCAGCTTTGACAGCATCGCCGCTGAAAGCCCTGTGTGGCTGGATAGATCCGCCAGCCCCATACTCTTGCGGAGGCGCAGCCTCCTCAGTTTACTCGATATATTATAAACCTTTAGGTTCTCGGTGAGGGTGTCCTCCGTCAGTTCTGGTTCGTTCGTTTGACCTTCGTTCAACATCTTCAATCCTCTCTTTCATGACATGCAAACAAAGTTGCGCTATGAGAAACAATTAAACCAAAATCATGTTAGATTAAATGTAAGTCAACGACACGACAAAGTCAAGTGCTTTCTGAGAGAAGTGTCGAGAATGTAAGACTAATGACAGGATTTGATTCAACAATCCAATAAGGAGTAAAGAACCATGAGATCGATTGATGTGCTAGCCGCTGTATTGCTTGTAGTTGGCGGACTGAATTGGGGACTGGTGGGTCTAACCAATTTCGACTTGGTTGCCGCCGTCTTTGGCGAAATGTCCATGCTCAGCCGTGTGGTCTACTCGCTGGTTGGTCTTGCGGCTGTCTACCAGGGACTCGGCTGGAGAGCCGTGCAAAGACGTTGGGCTATGATACCGGCGACACGCTGATACGGGATGAGGATGATCGGATGGATCTGGTCTGCCGTGGGCAGACCGCAAAAGAATTACAACTAACACAAAGCATTCAAGGAGAAGGACGATGAACGGAATTTGGATCGGAATGATCGTGGTCGCGCTGGGTACAACCAGTTGGGCTTGCGACTCGCAGAAGAGTAGCAGCTCGAGCACAAAGACTTCAAACTGGAGTGGCGGCATCGTTACGGCAGCCTATGCCAGTGAGACGAAAACAGCCTCTGTGGACATCGTCGAGACCGCTATAGGCGCGGGATCGTTTAACACGCTGGTCACCGCCGTGCAAGCCGCTGACCTCGTGGAGACCCTGAAGGGCAAAGGCCCGTTCACCGTGTTCGCGCCAAGCGATGACGCGTTTGCGAAGATCCCCACGGAAACTCTGAACGGCCTACTTAAAGACAAGAAAGGATTGTCTTCGGTCCTTACATACCACGTCATTGCCGGAAACGTCATGGCAGCCGACGTGCTGAAGATGGACGGTAAGAAGGTCAAGACAGTCAACGGCAAAGAAGTTACGATTCACGTGAAAGACGGTTCCGTCTACGTTGACAACGCGAAGGTCGTCGCGACCGATGTCAATGCGAGCAACGGTGTCATTCACGTGATCGATACTGTGATCATGCCGAAGTAAATGCTTCCCGTACCGCACGGCCGGCACGATGAATTGCCGCTAGAAAATGTATGTGTGGATCCGGTCGTGCGGTATTCCTTTGGCCCAAGCCTGGTGATAGCATCACTCGTCATCCTGGCTATCATTCCCCGATGAATGCAATTATGGAACGTTCCATACTTCTCCAATCATTTCACTCCCTCATACTGACCTTGCTTGTTGTCCATCCCGGATTTGCAGACGGCGTGGGGAGTATCCGGGGTGTCGTGCGTGATGCCGTGACCCAAGAACCGATGCCCTACGCTGTAGTCATGGTGCTGGAAACAGACTTCGGCGTGGAAACGGATGAACAGGGACGCTTCGAGATCGACGAGGTACCTGCTGGGACGTACCGCCTACAAGCAGCGATCATCGGCCATACTCCACGAATCAAGACTGATGTAGTTGTCGCTCCGGGTCACTCCGAAGAAGTCGTGTTTGAATTAGAGCCGTCCTTCATTGAAGTAGCTGGAATTGAGATCAAGCCTGAATATTTCTCGCGTCGATCCGACGAGGTAACCAGTTCCCAGTCGTTTTCCAATGAAGAAATTCGGCGCGCTCCTGGCGGTTTTGAAGATGTAGTGAAAGCAATATCTGTTCTTCCCGGAGTCGTGCAGGCGCAGAACGGTCGCAATGACTTGATCGTCCGTGGGGGTGCGCCTTCGGAGAACCTCTATGTCGTGGAAAATGTCGAGATTCCCAATATCAATCATTTTGGAACTCAAGGTGCAACCGGTGGGCCGCTTAGCTTCATCAATCTTGATTTCATCAACGATGTCACCTTTTCCACCGGTGGCTTCGGAGTTCAGCACGGCGACAAACTCTCGAGTGTCATGCAGATTGATCTCGCCGATGGAAGACGCGACCGCATCGGAGGTAAGGCGACAATTTCCGCTACTCAGTTCGGAATGAACCTTGAGGGTCCGATTGACACGCAGGGTTCGTTCGTGGCATCCGCCCGCCGTAGTTACCTTGATTGGATTTTTCGCGCCGCCGACTTCGCCTTTGTGCCTGAATACTGGGATTTTCTGGGCAAAGGAACCTACCGTTTTGATAGCCGCAACGATCTTACGTTTACCGGAATCGGCGTTATCGACAATATTCGACTTTTCAACGACAATGCCGACCAGCGCTATGACAATTCCCGGATCCTTGCCAATTCGCAAGACCAGATTCATGGCCTTGCATCGTGGCGACGGCTGTTCAGCGGCGGTTTTGTGACCACCTCCGTGGGACAAACTACTGTGGATTATGACTTCCTGCAGAACGATTCGCTGCTGAATCCCCTACTCATTAGTGATTCTCGCGAAAGTGAAACGTCTCTTCGTAGCGATGCGGTGATTGAGCTAAAACACGGCTCGCAATTCAGTTTTGGCGCACAAGGCAAACTTGCCGATCTGAACGGAAGCATGTTCGTCAACAACATAAAAACGACGTTCGGCGATACCATAGATATTGATCGCTCCTGGAATGATAACGGATTCAAATCGGCCCTCTACGCGCAATATGCCGCCCGTCCCGCTCCTCGTTTTTCCCTGAGCGTCGGCGCGCGTGTTGATCACTTTGATATGATCGAGGAGAAATTGGCATTCGGTCCGCGACTCGCGATAAGTTATGATTTGACTCAACGTGTAAAATTGTCGCTCGCCGGTGGACGGTATCAACAGTCCCCGTCCTACATCTGGCTCGTAACCAATCGGGAGAATCGCCGTCTCAAACATGTTCAGGCCGACCAATTGGTTGTCGGAGTTGAGAGACTGCTGCGTGATGATACGCGCGTCCGTGTCGAGGGCTATGTCAAGCGTTACGATAACTATGCTGCAAGTCTCGAGCGCGAGTATCTTGTACTCGCGAATAGTGGTGCCGGATGGGGTGGAGCAGAAGAGGGTTTTACATCGTTCGGCTTCGATCCACTGTCCAGTGATGGAACCGGCCTATCCAGAGGACTCGAGTTTCTCATACAAAAACGGCTATCCGACATTCGCTGCTATGGAATTGCAAGCTTCACGCTAAGTCAAACCGACTTTGAGGCACGGGACGGAATAAGCCGGCCCGGATCTTTTGATCAGCGAGTTATTCTTAACTTAAGCGGAGGGTATAAACCCAACAAAGTCTGGGAATACAGCACGAAGTTCAGACTTGGTTCCGGTACACCCTACACTCCATTCAACGTCGACGGCTCGCAAGATGCGACCCGTTACAACGATAATAGGCTGCCTGTTTTTCATGCCCTCGACGTTCGGATCGACCGGCGTTGGAATTTCTCGACCTGGAATTTGATCACTTACCTTGACGTTCAAAATGTCTATGGGAATAAGCCGGTAAGCGGCTATCGCTGGAACGCCCGTGAACAGAAGGTCGAGGCGGACGAGGATGCAATCGGCATTTTACCTTCGATCGGCATCAGCGCGGAATTCTAGAGTCACATGCTGATCGACGAGATCAAAGATTCATTCGATCTTGAAAAACCTGTTTTTCAATCTACAAAGGAACTTAGGCAATGAGAAAAAACCTTCTACTGCTCGCCATGATGGCGATGACCATGTTCTTCGTTGGCTGCTCGGATGATGATGACAATAATCCCATTCAGCCGCAACCCGGAACTTCCTTCGTTCGGGTCGGACACCTCAGCCCGGATGCCCCTGCAGTTGATGTTTGGGTGGACGGTCAAGTGGTGTTGCAGGATGTGACCTACGGCCAGTTCAGCCCATATCTGACCTTGAGCGCGACAGAGCACCGGATTCAGGTGAGTCCGGCAAATGCGACCTCGCCAATCGTTATCGACGAAACCGTAACGCTGGCTGAAGATCTCAGCTATACTATCACCGCGATTGGTCTGCTGGCGTCGATTGACGTGCTGGTGACAACCGATGACCGCACGCCGAGCGCCACGCAAGCGAAGGTGCGCTTCGCGCATGCGTCCCCTGACGCTCCGGCGGTGGATATCGCCGTCGCTGGCGGCCCCGTCCTCTTCAGCAATATCGCGTTTGGCAACGCGAGTGGCTATCAAAGCGTAGCTCCTGGCGTTTATGATCTTGAAGTACGCGTCGCCGGATCGATGAACATTGCACTCGCGCTGGATGACATCGCACTGACCGAGAACACAAATTACTCCGTGTTCGCCACCGGTTTACTCGGCAACAATACTCTCGGCGCGCAGATTGAGATCGATCAGGGCGCGGCCGCCGGCGTGTCGTACATTCGCGTCGCTCATCTTTCGCCGGATGCTCCGAATGTGGACGTGTGGTTCGAAGGCCAGCGAGTCTTGAATGACGTGCCGTTCGCCGTGATTTCTGACTATCTTGAAGTCTTGAGTGGAGCGCGCACGGTGCAAGTCAGTGTCGCCGGCTCCAATCCGCCGCAGATTGTGATCGATGAGGAATTTACTTTGACCACGGGTGAGCACTACACGGTGGCCGCGACGGGCCGCGTCAGCGATGGCACTCTCGGAGCGACGCTGCTGACGGATGACCGCACGACGTCTGCAACGCAGGCGCGTATTCGCTTCGTCCACACCTCTCCGGATGCACCAAACGTAGATATCGCCGTGGCCGGCGGCGGCCCCGTTCTGTACAGCAACGTACCGTTCCGCACCGCAGGAGAATACCTCTCGGTCGCACCGAGCCAGTATGTGCTTGATGTCCTGCTGGCCGGAACGAGCACCGTGGCGCTGCGGGTACCGGCCGTGCAACTCGGCGCGGGCGCAACCTACACGATCTTCGCAATCGGAT
>CAZVXJ010000112.1:0-1567 GCA_964631675.1 uncultured Alphaproteobacteria bacterium | reverse complement strand
GTACCGGCCGTGCAACTCGGCGCGGGCGCAACCTACACGATCTTCGCAATCGGATTGGCCGGAGACGGCAGCTTAGCGGCAATGCCGGTCGTGGACGCAGGCGTCCCCGGCAATCTGCCGCTGACTGACCTTCGGGTGGCTCACTTGTCACCCGATGCGCCGAATGTTGACGTGTGGGTGAATGGGGGAATCGCGCTTTCGAATGTTCCTTTCCGTGCCGTCAGTGAGTATTTAGGGCTCACCGCCGGTATCCACTGGATTCAGGTCACTCCTGCCGGTGCAGCCCAGCCGATTGTCATCGACGAAGTCGTGACTCTGAACGCCAATTTGAACTATACAATTGGTGCCACTGGATTGTTAGGCAACAACTCGTTGGCGGCAACGATCTTCGTGGACGACATCACCACCAGTGCCAGCCAAGCCCGTATTCGATTCATTCACACCTCGCCCGATGCTCCCGCTGTGGATATCGCTGTTGCTGGCGGCCCGGTCCTCTACAGTGGTGTCGCCTTCCCAGACGCGGGGAGCTACGTGAATGTGGACCCGGGAACGTACGTGCTTGACGTGCTGTTGGCCGGAACTCAAACCCGTGCATTGCGCATTCCGAATGTGCAGCTTGGAACCAGTGCCACCTATACGATTTTTGCTACAGGGCTGGCATCCAATGGCACTCTGAGTGCGTTGGCGATTGTCGATGCCGGAACTCCGGACGGTTTTTCGAATGCGGAAGTGCGCGTCGCGCACTTATCTCCGGACGCACCGAATGTGGATGTGTGGGTGGATCAAGAGCGAGTGTTTCAGAATGTACCCTTCCAGACCGTGAGCGGTTACTTGAATGTAAGCGCTGGCCAACACTGGATTCAGGTAACTCCGGCGGGTGCAACTGAGCCTGTGGTCATCGATGCCGTAGTCGGCCTAAATTCCGATCAAGCCTATACGGTGGCCGCAACTGGATTGCTCGGAAACAATGACCTTCAGCCCATCGTTCTCCTCGATGATCGGGTGACTGACCCGACCGGAGCAAAGGTGCGCTTTGTCCATACTTCTCCTGATGCTCCGGCGGTGGATGTGGCCGTACAGAGCGGCCCCGTCTTGTTCGCCGATTTCAGCTTCCGTGAAGCGGGATCATATTTGTCTGTCCCCGCACAGTCTTACGACCTCGAAGTCAGGCTCGCAGGCACCGAGACTGTTGCCCTTCCGATTCCCGGTGTCGTCCTTGAGCTGAACCGGAATTACACCGTGTTCGCTGTTGGTCTAGCCGGGGATGGAACACTGGCGGCGTTGCCGGTGATTGATTGAGCTGGGCGAGCATGCTAATCTCGGTCGCTGTTGCTTAGACCCGTGCAGCCATCCACGTACATTTACAAAATTCTACAGGGAAAAATATGTGCATTCCTGCGCACAAGGATATTGGTTTGATGAAAGACTTGCCGCAAATCGAAGTTCCGACAAGTCCAGCGGTTCCGCTCGTAAGAATCGTCGCCACGGCAAATCTTCCGACTCGTTTCGGCGAATTTCGAATCGTGGCATTCTGCCGGGATCCTGATGGAAAAGAGAACATCGCATT
>CAZVXJ010000111.1:0-9378 GCA_964631675.1 uncultured Alphaproteobacteria bacterium | reverse complement strand
TGACGGACCTCATTCCGTTGTAGCTAATTTCGCACATTATGGATTTGGCCCAAAGACCATTACCGTCACCGTGGTGGATCATCAGATGATCTCCCATATTATTCAGGTGCCGGTAAACGTGATCCCGTTTCCCAATGCCACCTTTAATGCCGCCTATGACGGACCGTCGGGTCAATTTACACTGGACATGGTCAGCTTGGAGGTTGGTCCGGGTGTCTTGAACGGAGTACTGTGGCAGACCTCTCAATTCGGTGAACACTATGGGCCGGGAGCAACTTTCAATTGGCAGGCGGGTATGGACTCGCTTACAGTTCTAAAGCCCTATCCGCAGTACTCAGGCAAATACGAGTCCGAGAACGGCAAGGATTTTCAGGCCACCAATGAGAAGGGCGGTGTGAAACCGGTCGCTGGTCCCGCTCCGGCTCCAGAGGTGCCCAAGGAAAACATCTGTTTCTACTGCACGGATATTGTGATCCGCACAGACTCTCTGGAGAAGAACAACGGCACCTATGACAAGGCCGGGACGAAAGTAAGTTTGGGCTCTTTGGTGAAGTGTACCGTATCGAAGCTCTATGCTTTAGGATACACATTTGAAGTTGAAGTCACCATTGGACACAAGGAGGCCAATCAGCAGACCGGCTTCTATTGGGGACAGGATGTGAAAGGCGATGGCGGTCTGGAGTTAGGGACGTGTAAGGAAGACCCTCCCGGTACCTTTACCTTTCAGTCATTTGATCCACCGGCGAAAACGCCGGACTATCACCCGCAGTATCCCAAGGGAACTAATCATACCAAGGCGGGCGCTACTTCAGCCAACGATGATTACCGTCCGGACATGCGCAAGTATGCCATTGACGACAGCAAGATTAAGGACGGAAAACTGCGCTGGTTCGATGCGCCAAACCACACGCTGAAGGACCAAAAAGCGGCCCTGCTCAAGGCTGATCAATCGGCGCGATTCACGCGCGATAACACGTTTTACGTGCGCGTTCATCCCAAGGATGATTGTCAAGGGACGCTCGTCTGCTGCAGGCAATTTGAGTTTAAGTATGACATCACCTTCTGTGACGGATGCGCCAATCAGATCAGCACGATTTATCCGAGCATCTCCACTCCGACTACGCCTGATCCCTGCCCGGCACTCGCACCGAACTGACATACCATTTCGACGGGCAAGGGGCTTAAGCCCCTTGCCTTGCGCTATTGCGCTTTCGCGTTCACGATGTTCACCCCATCATTCAAGGAGACCTGATGAAGAGGTTGTTCTCGCTCTTGCCCGTGCTGACGGTGTGCCTTGCGCTCATCGTCCTCGCGGCTTTTTCAGCCAACCGGGCGGAATCGGCGGATCAGTCTGAGTTAGCACGCGCAAAGCGCGCCCTTCAAAATTGGGAGATCAGCGGCACGAAGAGCTCCGAAGAAGCCGGACTCATCGAGGAGTATTACGTACCGCGCAGCGAGGGCCGCGAGAATCCGACCGACTCGCAGGGTGGACCTGATTTGTTCGGTTATCGCTGGGTAGACAATCAGGGCAGCGATACGGCAACTTACGCATGGGTTGAACTGAGAAATGATCCGGGAGCGGTTCACCTTCTCGCGTCGGCATTCAGCAGCACAGACGACGGCTATACGGCAGCGATCACGATTCCGGGAGGCTTTTCCTTCTACGGAACCGTGTATCCCTCGGTTCGCATCATTACCAACGGCAATTTGCAGTTTACAACCATCAGCGGTGCCTTCAGCAACTTTTGTCTTCCGGTTTCGACTCACGGTGCGGCTCTCTTTGCATTCTGGGATGACCTGATTCTCTCGCGCAATAGCGGAAACAATTTGGTCCATTATAAGTCCGAGGCAGATCGTTTCATCGTTGAGTGGGACTCGGTTAACTATTTCAGTCCAAACACAACGTTTGTCAGCCTTCAGGTGATGTTATATACCGATGGTTACATCAAGATCCAGTACAAAGATCTGGTCGCCATCAACAGTGCAACGGTTGGGATTCAGCAAAGCGGCACGGGGACACAACTGCAGTACGTCTGCAATGTCCCCGGGAATCTCGCGACCAGCCGGGCCATTTGGTTTTACCCGACCCCCCCGCTCGCGCTGGATTTTGAGTGCACTGGAATCATCAGTCCGTCTGGCCGGCAGCAGCCCGGTGCTCCGATTACCGTAGCGGTAAACATTTACAACCGGGGAGCGAACAACTCGACGGGAACCGCTTCGTTCATTTACAACGGTGGTGTACCTCAAATTGAACTGCTGCCGCTGATTTTGACCGGACAATCCGTGCCCTACACGTTCACGGCCACGGCCGGACCCAGTCCGCAGGGAAGTTATCCGCTAAGTGTCTCCGTGAATGCGGACGGTGATCAGGACGAAAGCAATGGCGCTTGCGCCACCACAGTTCGAGTCGCGCCATGCGTAAATGCATTGATCAACGCGCCGGGCAGCTATTCCGCGTCGACATGCGGGGCATTTGATGATTGTGCGCTGCGTCCCGGCCAGGACCAGATTGTGCAAGTGAATCTGCCGTACACAGGCGACTGGACCTTCCAGCTCTGTGATCCGGTGGTGAACTGGGATTCGTACCTGATCATAACTTCACAGTGCTGCGGCGGTGCCACTATCGGCGCGGATGATGACGACTGTCCGGAGTTTGCCGTGGGCCATTCGCAAATCGCCTGCACGACACTGACCGCCGGAACGTACTTTGTGGACATCGAGCCATATAGCATGACCGTGTGCAGTACGTTTACGCTGCAAGTGATCGCCTGTTCTCCACCGCCGGGTTGCGCGGGCACTGTGCAGCTTTCTTCACAGGCAGTATCTTTTCCGGAGACTTACGTGGGGATGACTTCTGCGGGGTCGGTCTTGTTGGCCAACACCGGGGGGCAGACACTCTGTGTTGACTCCATTCCGACGAACGGTTCAGTCTTTAATGTGCTGCCCCAGTCGTTCTCGCTGGCACCCGGAGAAACGCAGCCCCTGTCGATCACATTCTCGCCGACATTTTCGCACAATTACGAAGGATTCCTGACCGCCTATACGTCCGATGCCGGAAATCCCATGGCTAAGGTGTCTTTGCTGGGGACGTCGTGTTCGCCCGCGGTTGCTCCGTCCGCACCTCGTGTCTTCGATGCAGGTTCTTCCACCGGAATCTACTATGCCATGTCGTGGGACGCCAATGACCTGACCACGCGCTATGCCATCGAGATTTCTGCCAACGGATTTGCAACTTCACACTTTGCAGACTGGCCCATTGGAATTTCGGACTTCCCCGTCTATTATGGTCCGGAGTTTTGGGCCAGGCACGGCACCGGCTATCTTGGCGGATTAATGCCCAGCACACCCTATCTGGTAAGGCTGAGAGCCATGGATTGTGTCGGAGCCGAAGTGATTGGGCCTGCCGCCTCTATTTCCACAAGACGCGAGGTCGCTCCCGTGATTGATGCCGACCTTACGATAAAGTTTGTTTCCCCCGATTCCATTGACCTGCGCTGGTATAATGCCGTGAGCGACACCAATGGGCAGGCGCTGCCCAATCAAGGTTTTGCCGTGTACAGCGGCACGTCCTCAAGTGATGTAACCGAGCCGGTTGCCGTTGTGCAAGGCGGTTCAGTGAGGCTTGCGGTGGAAGATACCATTCCGCGTGCATTCTTTCTGGTCCGCGCACTTGCTGACGGCGTATTCGGTCCTCCCAGTCCGGTGATTACGTGGCCGCCGGAAAGCTCGGTTCTGGCCGGGTTGAACTCCGTCGTGATTCAGGATTTTCTGCACGATCAGCATTGGGATTCGTTCCGCGTGACTGTTGACTCTGCAGGCATTCCGGTGGTAATCGGTTCCAGCTGGAGTTCGCCGTGGACTGAATCAGGCGAACATGTGGCCGTGGCCGACTTTTCCCGCTTCGGAGTCGGACCGCATACCATCACGGCGCATGTGGTCGATCATCAAAATCAAACCTGGTCGCAATCGGTGGCCGTCACCGTTGTACCGCTGCCTCATGCAAATTTCACGGCTTCATATAGCCTCACAAGTGGCACATTTGTACTGGATACCGCCGGCGTTACATCAAGTGCACCCATCGCGGACTTTCTGTGGATGACTTCCGTTTACGGCGAATTTTACGGGCCGGCGATCAACTTTCAGTATCAGACCAATCTGGATTCTGTGTCGGGCGTCGAAGTCCAGCCGCAGACTACCGAGGCCGGAGGAAAAGCTCTGACGGAGGAAGCAAACAAACCGGCGGCCGGCGACAACGGCGGTGTGGAACCAGCCACCGAGCCCGCGATTCCGAAGGAAGACCTGAATTGGTGCTGCGATAATATGGTGATCCACACTGCCGGTAATGTCGAAGGCGATTACGGACAAAAGAAAGGAGCAGCCCTTCCGCGCGGAGCAATTGTGGCGTGCAACGCCGCCACCGGTGAGTACATCGTTGCTTTCGCGTTTGAGATCGAGTTGACACTTAAGGCCACCAAGGAAGGCGATCCACTTTATTTCGGTCAGGACTGCAAGCGGACATCTTCAGATGAACTGGGCAGGTGTTCGGCGGGGCCGCCGCCCACTTTCAAGTCACTTAGAAAGCGGAGTATCGTCACCGGTCACAAGAAATATAAAGGAACTGATTATCCGCGGGCCGGTGCAGCACGCGGCAACGATGACTACCGACCCGACAATCATTATAATTCAACAGACACCAAGCAACTGGGTAAAGGAAAAGTACGGTGGTTTGACGCTCCCAATGTGAGAGGCGCCTTGCCCGGATGGGATTTGGCTGTAAGGCAAAAACGCGAGGCGGAGTTCATTGCGCGAGCCGACCCGCAGTGTGCCGAGTTTACTGCAATTTGTTGCAGGCAATGGGAGGTGGTCTGGGATGTGACGATTTGTCCCGATTGTTCCATCATCCAGCATACGCCACCAACATTTCAGAATGAAGTTACACCAAATGACTGTCCAGATTTGGCCGGCAACTGAGAAACTTCTGTTCCGAAACTAAATTGGGCGGCCCAAAAGGGCCGCCCAATTTTCTTGCATCCGGTATCATTTTGGTTTTCATGCCGTTCTGGTCACAGCAAGCTTGCCGTACACCCAATAGAATGCAGCAGCGAATATCAGATCAAAAATTGCGAATGGCTTCCATAGCGCAGGGACATCTCCCGCGATCCAATAGAGAATCACAACGATGGCAAAACTTAGCTTGAACAAGATCATGTAGGGGACGAGAATGCGGTTTTCCACCGGCTTGCGAGCCGCATTCCAAAACATCAGAGCAAACACCAGCAATAACAGTGCAGGAAATTGCACATAGCCCAGGTGATTCGGCGGAACGATGTCATACCAGTTGAAAACCGCCACCGGAACCAACGCAAACAGCAGCCCGAGAATCAGGTCATAGAGACAGCCAACATAGAACAGCGACGAAATCGACGTGAGCGATTTCATGAGTACCTCCTTGTGAATGTCCGGCGATTCTGTCTAAACGTGTGCGTCCGCCTTGCCCTCGCGCATGTGGCGCCTGAAGTTGGCGCGGCGCATCATGGTGAAATCATCGCCGTAAAGCTTCACGGCGATATCGTGAAAACGCTCGCGAAACACCGGAATGGGAATGTGTTTCGGCTCGAACGTCAGATCGAAAAGTGTGCACTCGTTCCAGGCCCTTTCCTTCAGCAGCCGGTTTTCAGCCAGCAGCCGGTCATAAAGCGGGGTGCCGGGAAATGGCGTCAGCATCGTTATCTGCACTTCATGCAATCCTGCATCCCGCACAAAATCCACCACGTGGTCAAACGCACGCTCATCCTGTCCGTCAAGCCCGAGAATGAAACAACCGTTCACGCTGATGCCGTGCGACTGAATGGCGTGAACGGCCTCGCGATAGTGCTCCCACTGCCGGTGCTTCCAATTGCGTGAGTCCAGATGATCGAGTGATTCCCGTGTCGGGCTTTCGAACCCAATCAACACTTGTGCGCATCCGGCATCCCGCATCTGTTTGAGCAGCTCCGTGTCCTGCGCGACGGAGACGTCTGTTTCCACAAACCACTTAATGTTGCGCTCCCTCAGTCCGGGCAGCAGCCCTTTCCAGTATGCGTGATTGACCAGTGAATTGTCATCCGCAAATTCAATGAACGGAGTCTTCCACAACTCGCAGATGCGGTCAATCTCGGCCAGTACCTTGGCCGCAGGTTTTTGTTTGTAATGGCTGGTCAGCAGCACCGAGCTGGCGCAGAACTCGCAGCGGTGAGGGCAGCCACGGCTCGTTTGAACGGTAAGGCGGTTGTACTTGGATATGTCGAGTAACTCAAATGCAGGCATCGGGGCATGCGCCAGATCAAATTCTTCCTTCGATACACGATAAAACGGCGTGAACTCTTCTTTAATCACATTATAGAACGGCTTAAGCGATTTTTTCTCTGCATCGTGAAGCACCCGCGGCCACATCACTTCACCTTCTCCGATCACGACAGCGTCACAGTGCTGAATAGCCTCCGTGGGTTCGCACGTGACGTGCAGCCCCCCCATGACGACCGCCACCCCGCGAGCACGAAATTCATCCGCCAGTTCATACGCTTCGAATATCTGAGCACTATACGTTGAAATCGCCACCAGATCGAAATCATCATCCAACTCGCCCGTGCTCCGGCTCTGCTTCAAGTCGGCAACTTCGATGTACCGAACCTGATGCGTGTGGGGCGTCATTCCCGCCAAAGTGAGCAGACCGAGGCTGGGCAGCGATGCTATCACCTGGCTGCGTTCTACAAATCCGGGAAGGGTGAGGCCCAGTCTAAGCAGTTCGGCATCGCAAACGCGAATACCACTCATTGCAATAAGACCTATCTTCATGGCAGAACACCTCCGAAAAAGAATAGCGAAACTCCAATTAGCAGGCTGAGAACCGGCACGAAAAACAAATGCCGGAACATTTTCTTTGCCGCCGACAAATAGCAGACCAGCGGCATGGCTGCTGTGCCGGTGAGCAGCAATGGCGAAGTCCAACTGCTCATCGTCACGAGCTGAAACTCGCGAATCGTGAGCGCAACTCCCAAATTCACGAACGCGAGTCCAAAAAATGAAATGTGGCCCAGACGAATCAGACGTCTGGGCCACGAAGTATATCCACCGAGCCACTCTTCCGAATGGAAGAACAGGCCGGTCAGGGTGCCTGAGAGCAAGCCGAGTAAGATCCCGGCCCAGGCGGCAACAAGGTGCAGTTGGTCCACAAAGGCCTCAATGGACAATCTGGTTTTAAGAGAAGATAACTCTCCCGCACCATATTGTCAATCGTCATAATCAGCCGCGGATATTGCATTCTTATCCATAAGCGGCCTTTGCAGTCATTCAACTCTCAGCCGACCTTTTCGATCTCCTCTGCGAGCCATTTGAGTGTGCCAATGGTATCTTTCGGATGGCCTTTCAGCACCGCACGGGCGCGGCCTTCCTTGTCAATCAGGTAATAGCTCGGCAGCCCCTTGATTCCGCCGAACTGCTTTTCAAACTCGGGCGTGCTCCAAACAAAATCGAGCGCCCAATCTTTTCCATTAGCATCTTTGCCGTCGATGATCTTGACGGCTTTCTCGTTTTCACCACCACGATGGAAAGCATAAGCCGGGAAGGGCAACTTCTTTTCATGCGCAAGCGCATTCATTTCTGGCAGCGACCGCTGCACACAAGTCCCTCAACTGTAGGCCCAGTATTCGATGATGGTAAAATGGCCGTGAAAATCAGCCGTTACGAGTTTCTCGCTGCTCTTGGCCAAAGGCAGATCAAAGTTCAACGGACTCGCCGGAAGTGCAAGTGCGACGAGATCAAAATAGGCTTTGGCGTCCCGTTGCGCGGCATAGACCGTGAGCCGCATGTCGCGAATCACTGTATTCGTGGGGTCGGATACTGCGCCGGCTTCGAATGCTTCCCTGGCACCGTGCAGGTCTTCCTTGTCCTGATACAGGTAGCCCAGATTTTGATAGCCCTCGGGCCGCGACGGATCGCAGGCAACCGCTTCCTTCAGCAGCGACTCCACCTGCTGAAGAATTTTCTCATCCTCGGTCCACAGGGTTGTGGCTTTCATGATCAGTGCCCAGAAGTGCTTCGGATCTTTGGCCAGAATCCACTCTGCGGTCTGAATTTGCGTCAGCGAATCTCCCGAAGCGCGTGCGTAGAGGAATTTTTTCGCAATGCTCTCCGTGCCTTCCGCGCGCGCCTTGAAATAAGCCGCCGGATCTTCCACGATGCGCATCAACGCATCCTGCGCCAGACGTCCGATGATAATGTCCTCGGGATGGTCGGCCAGTGCTTTTTCCGCAATCTGCTGTTTCTCGCTTTTCTCCTTCGCATTGTCCAGAGCGGTCTGCAGATCACGTTCCGCTTGGGATTTCTGCACGGGTGTCGGCGAATACGCCGCCCATGCGCTGACCGCCCACAGTAGGGTTACGGCGATCAGCCACAGTCTCATTGGTTTCATGTTGTCCTTTCGTGTTTTGCCTATCCGTCTCAAGGGGGTGAACTTCAATATACAAGGTTTGGAAGGTCAATGCAATACACGGGTTCAGGGCGCTGAATATTCTCCTATTGCACCGTCCGAAAATGGGGCTTGGTGCAAATCACACAGAGCCGGATTTGGCCGAATGTGCAGGTTACGACCCACGAGGCAGGCACAGCCATTTGAAGTTCAACAAAAACAAGTCTCGCGGAGTATGTTCGATAGGCTTAGTATACTTGGCATGTTCGTTGCCAAAGTAATAACCGGAAGCGCGGCAAAACGGTCGCAAGAAAATAGGAGCAAGCATCATGGATACCGAAAGAATCAAACTCATCACGATGATCGCCGTCTCGGCGGTAATCTTCACAGGACTGTGGCTCATGACGGGTTGCAGCAGCGACCTCGGTCCTCTGGCCGCTAACGATTCAGAAAATGAAGGTGTGCTGACTCCGGTCTATGCACCCCTCACGGAGGACATGATCAACGAAGGTCCGACAGCCGGGTTCAAGTTCTTTTCGCCTGCCGAATACGCTCGCAATCTGGACGACCCCGACTGCGACTCATTACTGGCATCGAGGGTTTGTCGACCGGATCAAAACCGTACAATCACGTTGTCCGGCCTGGTGCAGGTCAATATCTCGCCCGGAGATGTCAACGCCAATGTCACGATCAGCGCCGTTGCGCCCAACGGCTGTCTCGGAATCGCGGACTTTTACCCGCACCCTTATCAGTTCAACGGACCGGTGGAGATTATCTGGTTAATCGGAGCCATGGGCCTTCCGGCTGACTTCGACTACAGCTCATTGGTTCCCTTCTACGTCACAGACAGCGGTGAGTATCTTGAGATGCCGCATCAGTGGCGCGGAGGATACAGCCAGCTGGTCGTGATCACGGATCATTTTTCGCGGTAC
>CAZVXJ010000110.1:0-9393 GCA_964631675.1 uncultured Alphaproteobacteria bacterium | reverse complement strand
GATTCTGGGATCCGGGTGAGAGATGGTGGGATCTACCGTCGTCCTATCTTGGACCGTTCATTCCGCGAAATCTGTTCACAACCCCGACCGTCAACAATCAGTACGACGGGCCGAATCAGGCTTTTGATGAGTACGAAATGTTTACGTTCTGGGCCGATACAGCATACGGCATGGATCCGCGGTTTCCGGTGCTGTACACGTGGGAAGATGTTCGAAACGGAATTCGAAATTATGGATCGGAGTGGATTAACCTGGGTTTTGCGCAGGGCACCGATGGGACGTTTTTCGCGCGCTACCGCGAGCTGAATACCAATCTGTCGCCCGTACCGCAGTATGCGGCGATGGGCATCACTATTTCCACTTGGCGAAATCGTACGCTGCATGACGGCAATCAACCCATTGCCAATTTTGCTGACAATCAGTGGCAGGAAGGCGAAGAGTGGTTTGCCGATTACAACAACAACGGAATTGAAGATCCGATCATTGACAATTTCCTCAATCCCGGCTGGTGGGATGCCACGGCCTTCTGGCAGGACCGCCGCTCAACTGAGTGGTCGTTGAAAGGTGATATTACCTCGCAGGTAAACAGATTTCACGAGTTGAAGTCAGGACTGGAGATGCGATTCCGCGATCTGAATATGGAGTCCATTCAGCAGCCCGACCAATTGTATAACAATCCCGACGTGCCGTTGCCTCCGGATGCAGCATTCCCCGGTCGCGGAGCCATTCGTGACTTCTACGGTCACAAGCCCACCGAGGGTGCCTTCTACTTCCAGGATAAAATGGAATTCGAGGGTATGATTGTTAGGGCTGGCTTGCGCGCCGACTTCATTATGCAAGACCACGACTTCCTGCAAGAGTCTCAAAACCTCATTGACCGGGGTCAGCCCGGAGCGCTGCTTGCAGAACGCGGACGCTACGTGATTGCACCGCGACTTGGAATTTCACATCCAATTTCGCTCAAATCAAAAATGTACTTTAACTATGGGCACTACTATCAAAGCCCGTCATTTGAGTACTTCTATCGCAGCGCCACGGCGAATATCGCTCCGAATACGCTGATCGGAAATCCGAACCTGGAGTATGAGAAGACCGTCTCCTATGAGGTGGGTGTCAATACGGAGTTTACCGACGACTGGATCGTCGACGTGGCCGGCTATTACCGTGACGTCTACAATCAAATCGGCACGGTGGAGCAGCGTGAGGGTCCGGTTACTCTCAACAGGTATTTCAATCTGGGTTACGGCCGTGCGCGTGGCTTTGAGTTTTCTCTGGAAAAGAAACTCTCCAACCGCTGGGCGATCAAGGGGAATTACGACTTCTCTTATGCCTTCGGCAAGGAATCTGCTGCGGCAGAAGGCTTAACGCAGCGTCAGAATAACAGTGTTGAAAACCGTGACGAACATCCGCTCGGATGGGACGAGACGCACAAGGTTTCCGGATTCCTGACAATTACAGCGGGCGAAAAGGATCGTCCCAAGTTCTTCGGCCTGCGTTTGCCTTCCAACTGGCTGGCGACTGTCGAATACAGCTACGGTTCGGGGCTGCCATACACGCCGTCTAACTACACCGAAAATAAGCAGAGCAATCTCATTCTGGCAAACTCGGCCCGCTACCCCCACACGACGACCACTGACATTAAAGTCGACAAGTACTGGAAGGTGGCCAAGAAACTGAAGTTTACCACCGGGGTTGAAATCTACAATTTGTTCAATCGCCAGAACGTCCGATCGCTGTATGCCGAGACAGGCAACAGTTTTGACGCCTCGCACGAAGAAAACATCACTGCACGGCCTGACGACAATCTCGGAAAGGACATCGATCACAATCCGAGAAACTACTACCCGCCGCGCCAAGTTGTGGTGCACATGGCTTTGAATTTCTAACGACCTGCGGGACAGAGGCCCCTGAACTTGATTTCAGCGAAAACCGTCCCCATTTCTCGTGCCGTGAATCGGTGTTTCGTTCACGACGCCTTCCCCATCGCTATTTTGAGTCGGAGAGCAACTTATCTTATGATGAAACTCATTCCTGTCTGTCTGCTGGTCGGTCTCCTGGCCATCGTCGTGGGTTGCGCGGACGTTGTGTCCAATCCGATTGTGCCGCCCCTGCCCAAGCGTGACAGTAACTTTCTAACAGATACGATCGGCACTAATATCACGATCGGTCCCTCCTCCGACGGAAAACCGTGGGTGATTGTGCACGACTGGACCATTCCGGAAGATCAGACGGTCACTATCCTGCCAGGCACGGAAATCGTGGTGGACGGCTTGTGGTGGATTGATGTCCAGGGCAAGATTGTTGCCGAAGGTACGCACACGGATCCCATTATCTTCACTACAGCGCTGATCGGCCGGGATTACGGTCAATGGCGTGGATTCAAACTGCGCAATCCCGATCACGGTGAGCAATCGTCGTTCAAACACTGCATTTTCACTTACGGGGCGTATTTTGAAATAGACACGCTTTCAGAACGCGGACGCGATGCGCAGGCCTATCGCGGAATGCTCTCTGTCATCAACAGCAACCCGGTTATCGAGAACTGTGTTATCTATTATAACCAGAACAACGGTGTGTTCATTTCGGGACAAAACGCTCTGCCGCGGGTTCGATACAACATCTTCCTTGAGAACGACGCCTCGGCTGTTCGCGCAGATACACTGGTGGATCTCGATGCCATCGACGTTTCATACAATTGTGTTTCAGAGAACAGCGCCATTTCATTTTTGATGGGCTATGACACGACGCGCTGGGGGCTGCACACGCAGGTCAATTCCAATCTGGATAGCTGTGATGCCTATTTCAACATAGAACTGAATCCGTTGATGGCGTTTCAGGAGGATAGTTCCTGGACTCGCAGCGGCCCGCCCGAGTTCGATGATTTCTCGCTCCTGTCATGTTCACCCTGTATTGATGGCGGTCCCGGAGGCGGAATCGACGTGGATGAGGACGGCACCCGTAAGGACATGGGAGTCGTCCCGTATGTCCAGGGTATTGATGAACTGAGAGGTGTCGTTTCAGTTGCGAGTCTCAATCCGGCCATTACCTATCGGATGTCGTGCCACGTGCGGATAGACGTGGGTCAGACGTTGACCATTCCCGCGGGTACCCGCATAGAAGCAACCGGGCTGTACAATATTGAAGTCTATGGCCGCCTGCTCGCGCAAGGGACAGAAAGCGCGCCGGTTCATGTGTGCCCGTGTGCATCCGTGCGGCAGGATCGTTGGGGAGGGCTTCGGTTGTACCAAGCGGATACCCTTCAGCGCAGGCCCGGTGAATGGTCGCAGCCGTCACAGTTCAGCTACACTGAGTTCGTAAACTATGACAGAATCGACGTCGAAAAAGCCGGGGTGAATTTTACCGGCTGCGTCTTCGACAGGGGATTCTACTACGGTGCCTCCGTAAATACTCAATCCAAGCGGCTCGAGGATTCTGTGGCATTCCACTACTGCGAGTTCCTTGACTGTGGCGAATCCGCGGTCTCGTTTGTAGAGAGTCCGGGTTCCGTGAGAAATTGCTTTGTTGATCGAACAAAGGGTCGTGGTATCAGCATCTCCCATGGCGGCGATCTTAACTTCGTGACTAATTGTATCGTTCAGACGTGCTCCACCAGTGGGCTTGCATTGGATAATTTCTCGCGATCGACGGTGATCAACAACGTATTCCGCAATTGCGGCTACTACGGAATCCAGCTTTACAACCAGTGCCGACCGATTCTGATGAATAACATCGTAACCGGCTGTGTGCGGTACGGAATTCATGCCACAGAGCAGTCTATTCCGTATCTGGATTACAACGACGTGTGGGGCAATTACACGCAGGATAACTCCAACAGGAACTATCTGCCGGACACCATGAGCGTGAGAAATGGAATCAGCCTGAATCCTGCATTCTTGAGCGCCACCGACCTCCATTTGGGTGCAGGTTCCCCCTGCATCGATGCCGGTAACCCTGCCCCCGAGTTTAACGATCAAACCGATGGGTCCAGAAATGACATCGGTGCATATGGTGGACCGCAGGGTTCGAGCATCGGGCGCTTCACAGGTCCGCGTTCTGATCGCAGATTCGCGACCAGGTAAGACACATTCTGCCAATCCTGACCACGGGTATTTTCCGCATGACCCGAGAACTAGATAGGATGAACAAGATCCATCACAAATTAGCTGCAGTCGCCCTGTCCGCCTTCGTTGCTTTCGGTGGCAGTGCGTTTGCCCGTACCGGCCCTGAATTGCCACCGCGTGGTCCCGTACGCACAGCCATCGCCAATCCGAACACGATGAACCGGGTCCATGACAAGGGTAAGATTTGTATGAATTTTACCAACTATGGATATTTCGGCAATGATGGAAACGGCGCCTCCGGTGCGCTTTCAGATCCATGCCCACCCGAAAATTGGGCGCCGCAATGCGAGTATCCTTGCGGCAGCGGTGTTCAATATCTTTTCCAGGGGGGACTTTGGATCGGCGCGCTCATCGTTGAAGAGGGCTTCGAGACCAAGCGAGTGAGCAACGGACTGGACGGGTGGTTCGCGGGGCTGAATGAGATGTACCCGGGCGAAGGCGATGAGAACGGCATCATCGAACGTTCCATCCGGCCGGGTGCTTCTGACTGCTTCGGCAATCCCATTTCCAATGAGAATGCCGTCTCGGATCAAGATTTTATTGCTATCTACTCCGACACGCTGACCGACCAATTCTATCTGGATAATGACCCGGTGGACGGTGTACACCGCCCGTTGGGTATCAAGATTACTCAGACGTCATATTCGTTCAGTCAGGCATTTGCGGAAGACTTCATCCTGATCGATTATGAAATCGAAAATATTGCGTCCAATTTTCTGAAGAATCTCTTCATCGGGCTCTACGTGGATGCTGATGTGGGTCCTGCGCAGGGTGGCAATCAGGAATACTCCGACGATATCTGTGGATTCCTCAAGAATGCGGTTGAACTAAATGCCGAAGGGGATTCGCTGATCATTCCCGTTGATGTTGCCTGGATTGCCGACAATGATGGCAGAGCACCGCAGAGCAATAGCGGCCCGTTCACCTGTCCAAATGTGACAGGTACACGCGTCATCCGTGCGCCGAATCCCAGACTCCGGACATCGTTCAATTGGTGGATTTCAAATGGCGATGCTACTTTGGACTACGGTCCTTCGTGGGCGGACCACTGCGATCCGGACGATCCGATGAATTGGACTCTTAGACTGGGTACACCAGTCGGTGACGAACACAAGTATCAAGTTCTGAGCAATCGCGAGTTTGACTTCGATCAGGTCATGGTGGACAATTTGGACGACGTTGAAGACCAAAACGATCCGGATGATTCTACGATTGTGCATACTTGGTGCCGGGTTGATAACCCCAATAATGCAGGTGACATTGCCAACGGTTACGATACCCGCTACCTGCTTTCCTGGGGGCCGCTGGGTATTCGTGACTATCAGGATCAATCAGGACGCTGGATCTACCGTTTGAACCCGGGTGAGAAGTTTAACATGACGCTCGCTTATGTGGCGGGTGAAAATTTCCACGATGCGAACAACCCGCAGCCGGGCAACACGGACATAGATTCGAGCCTGTTCAATTTTACGGATCTTCGCGAAAATGCGCGCTGGTCAAAGGATGTCTACGACAATCGCATGATCGATACCCCTCAGCACGACTGGGGCAGCGATGGCATTCCGCACACCGGTGACGCCGATCACACGGAAGGTGACGGTATTCTCGATGCGGGAGACGGCTGGTATGGCGAAGACGCCGGCGCAGACGGTATCTATACCGATCCGCCCATTGGATTCAGACCCGGTGTGGACAGCGTTGCCGTGTACTACTGGAAGGGCACGCCGACTTATGGCGATCAAGGGTTCTTTGTTGGATACTACCATGGCCCGGACGAAGGCGAACGTGATGGTGTGATTGACCAGGTGAACAACATTTACTTGTTCCCCACCACAGGCGGAATTGGTAGCGAAGACATCATTATGCCGGAAGATCTTTATTACCAGCATCCTCGCCTGAGATACTGGGATATGGGCTGGATGAGCGGAAATGGCCGCCTCGATCTCGGGGATGGTTTGCCTGACTTTACAGGTCCGCCGCCGCCACCGATTCCGGCGCTGCTGCACTGTGTACCCAACACGCGTAATGCATCCTCACACATTGCCGGCGTGGTTCGCTCGTCCATTAATGGCGATTGTTTCATCGGCGGGTTGGGATATGAGTTAGCCAGTGAAAAAGTGACCATCAGGTGGTCCAAGAAGGCTTCGCAGTCTCCGGAATACATCGATCCGTTTTCACGTGTGTTCGACTTTGAAGGCTACCGCGTTCATCGGGGAACGTCAAGACTGGATACGTCCTTTTCTCTGATTGCGCAGTACGATGTGATTGACTTTGCCTACTTTTCTGCTAACGACTCCATGATGACGTTCCCGTTTGTGACCAATATGCCGGAGACGGTGAATGTCGGTCAGGATACGACCATTGACGGCGTCGTCGGCCATCTTGGTGCTGTGGGTGAAAACACCGGACTCGGCGACATCACGGAAGATGATTCGACCTTCAGCATTCACATTGATGCGCACACGCTTTCTCCGCTCTACTATGCGGTAACCGCTTTCGATTTCGGAGACCCGCGTGCCGGACTGGGTCCACTCGCCACGAGACCCTCTGCCAATGCGGTGTTGCTAGCCCCCGCCGGAAGTGATCGCGAACCGGTGCGAGTTGTGCCGAATCCCTACAGGGCTTATGAAGATTACACGCGGGCAAATCTTGGCGTGAGCTGGGAAAATCAAAATGACGGAACGCGTGACTTCTACAGCCAACAGGATCGCCGCATCGAGTTCATCAATCTCCCGGAAAAGTGTCTGATTCGTATCTTTACAGTGGCGGGAGACCTGGTGCAAATCGTTCCTCACAACATGGACGGTGATCGCAGCCAGTGGGCTTCGATGACGTCCGAACGCTGGGATCTGAACTCGCGCAATCGTCAACAGGTTGTCTCCGGAATCTATCTTTTCTCGGTGGAAGACCATTCAGAAGGAAACGGTCATCAGTTGGAAACCGGGAAGTTTGTTATTATTCGCTAAGCCCACTCTGATTTGCAGCAAGAGATTCACTACATGAGCCGAATGCATCGCCTGTTTTTGTCAATCTGCACATTGACGCTGGTCTGTGCCTCCGTATCTTTGGGCCGGCCCGGACCTTTCGATCCTTCAAGGGTACGCGGTCCAGTAAGGCCGAACGTCGCCAATCCCAATGTCGAAAACCGGGTTCACGACAAAGGGAAGATGTGCATGAACATTACGAATTTCGGGTACTTTGGAAATTCTGACCCGAGTCAGGATGACGCACTGACCGATCCTTGTCCGCCGGGAAACTGGGCTCATCAATGTGAGTATCCCTGTGGCGGAGGAATTGACTACCTCTATCAGGCGGGACTGTGGATTGGTGCTTTGATTGTAGAAGAAGGATTTGAGACGCGGCGAGTTTCTGTTGGTACCGACGGCTGGCTCAATCCGGCAGTCAACGAGTTCTACCCCGGTGAAGGTGCAAATGACCGCATCATTGAAAAGTCGAATCGACCGGGAGCAAACAATTGTTTCGGAACACCAGTCAGTGATTCAAGTGCAGTCTCTGATCAGGATTTCCTCGCGGCCTACGCCGACACTTTGAAAGATGCTTTCTGGGTGACGCGCGACCCGATTGACGGTGAACATCGTCCCCTCGGAATTAAAGTCACTCAAACTTCATATTCATTCAGTCAGGCTTTTGCCGAGGACTTCATTCTGATTGATTATGAGATTGAGAATATCGCGTCGAACTTCTTGAAGAATCTGTTCGTCGGGTTGTACGTGGACGCTGACGTCGGCTCTCAGGCCATCAACGAACAGCACACGGACGACATTTGCGGATTCCTCAGGAGTGCGGACGAAATCACGGCGGCCGGTGACACGCTGTCCATTCCGGTGGATGTCGCCTGGATTGCCGATAATGATGGCCGTCGCACGACTTCGCCCAGTGGTCCGATCGAAGCTCCGAATGTGACCGGAACGCGAGTTATCCGTGCGCCCAATCCTCGTTTGGAAACCTCCTTCAATTGGTGGATCTCAAATTCGGATGCGAATCTGGACTATGGTCCGTTTTGGGACAGGTACTGCGATAACCCGGATGACCCGCTCTACTGGACTCGTATCAACGGTACACCGATGGGAGACGACCGAAAGTACCAGATTCTCTCCAATGGAGAATTTGACTTCGATCAAATCATGGTAAACACCGTTGAGGAAGTTCCTCCGCAGATCATAATTGATCCGGTGACCGGAGACACTTCCTCGGAAGCTTGGGGGGCGTGTGATCCGTCTCCGGAAGCTCCGGACATCACCAACGGTTACGACACGCGCTATCTGCTCTCCTGGGGCCCGCTGGGTATTCGCGACTATCAGGATCAATCCGGCCGCTGGATTTATCGCCTGAACCCGGGTGAAAAATTCAATATGACCATCGCTTATGTAGGTGGTGAAAATTTTCATGATCCCAACAACCCGCAGCCTGATCCGGTTAACATAGATTCGAGCCTGTTTGACTTCTCAGACTTGCGCGAGAATGCGCGCTGGTCAAAAGACGTTTACGACAACCGGATGATCGACACTCCACAGCATGACTGGGGAAACGATCACAATCCCGGAACCAATGATGCGGACAACTCGCAAGGCGACGGAATCCTGGAAACGGGAGATGGCTGGTATGGTGAGGATGTCGGAACTGACGGCATTTACATTGACCCGCCGACCGGCTTCCGCGAATATGAGGACAGCATCGCCGTATACTACTGGAAGGGAACTACGGCTTTCGGAGACAATGGGTTGTTCGTCGGTTACTATCACGGCCCCGATCTGGACGGCACCGAGCGCAACGGCATCGAAGACGAGATTACGAACAACCTGTATCTGTTTCCGCAATCCGGTGGTAATGGATCGGAAGATCTGATACTGCCAGAGGACCTCTACTATCAGCATCCCAAATTGCGGTATTGGGATATGGGCTGGATGAGCGGAAACGGAAGACTTGATATGGGTGATGGCCTGCCGGACTTTACCGGACCGCCGCCACCGCCGCTTCCTTCTCTGTTACACTGTATTGATGGTACGTTGAATGCCGCTGCTCACACCGGAGGCGTTGTATCAAAGCTTAGGGCGTCCGGGGACTGCTATATCGGCGGAATCGGATATGAATTGCAAACAGAGAAAGTAGTTCTTCGCTGGTCCAAGAAATCTTCACAGAACCCGGACTATATCGATCCCTTCTCGCGTGTGCAGGATTTTGAAGGCTACCGCGTTCACCGCGGGACTACCTCTTTGGATACCAGCTTTTCATTGCTTGCTCAATACGACGT
>CAZVXJ010000109.1:2487-9542 GCA_964631675.1 uncultured Alphaproteobacteria bacterium | reverse complement strand
CAAAATGTGATAAGGAGTCATTCGCGCAAGATCCGATGCAAGTAGGGCAGACATTCCCCGGCCCAGTGGCTTGAGACTGTCAGGAAAGTTTGCCGTGGAAAACTCCATTGTTGCCAGCGTACTATCACGCTGCTGCGCTACAATTCCCAGATTGTCCAATATCAACTCTTGGGACAGGGCAAAATCAATGGACTGTTTGAGCAGGGTATCAGATACGATTTGAAGCCGTGCTCGCAGTAGCGGTGATTCCATGAGCCCGTAAACCCGTGTAGCCTCATAAAATCGTTGCTGCCGCTCAAGGGTCAATCCCAGAAAAAGTAGAGTCTTCTCGTCTGAGATTCGCAGCTCATTTGCACGGCGCAGGCGCGCTTCCGCTGAGTCATACTCCGCCATCTTATAATGCAGAACTCCGAGGGCGCGATTGGCCTCCCAATCGTGTGGGTGCTTAGCCAGTCGTTTGTCAATCATCGAACGCGAGCGTGCGTAGTCCCCGGAGGAAATCTTACTCTCCACACGTTCGCTCCATCCCGCATGCAAGACCGCGGGAACCAGTGTCAGTCCTATGATGAGGATGACCAGTCTTTTTGCGATCATGGTTAGTTCTTCTCCGGCGCAGATAATTTCCGTTGTAACTCCAGAAGTGCAGTGACTTCTGACTTCTGAGTCGCTATTTCGTCAAACTTGCTATCATGGGTTTCTGCCGAATCCAACAGCGTCAGAGCGCGTTCATAATCCTGACTTTGTCGTGCTACCAATGATTCGCCAAGCAGTGTCAGGGCAGCGGCGTCTCGTGTGCATAGTCTGTTCAGGCGCTTGTGCACAGCTTTCGAAGGCTGCTTTCCGAGAGCTGAAGTGATTTTGAGCGAAGTCTCGACGGCAAATTGGCACAAATCCGCAAGTGCTAATTCTCGATTGTCCGCCGCACCACGGACTAAACTCCCGTCATGAGCTCGTGTCAACCGGACACTGATGATAAACTGACCTGTTGTCAACCGGCTAAAATCGCCCATGACAATGAAGTCTGCTTCCAGCAGTCGCGTGGCGCTGTCCGGTGCGACAATACCAATCCCCGATAATACTCCACGATCAAGCACCTCTTGAGTCTGCGTGCGATTCGATACTGAAAATTCGTCTGTGGTCTCCAAAGTTCTGGTCAGCAGCAGAGCAAACAATTTCTGCCAGACCAAACTGTCCGCACGTGCCGGTGCAGTGAAATCCTCGAAAGCAAATACCGAAATCGCCGGTCTTTCAGAAGCTTGTAAGGGCGATACCATCCAGAGCAAAGACGCGGCGGTCATGATGGCGACCTTACTCAATTTCCGCTTCCACCCGAGCCAAGTCAATGGATGTGAGTTTGAGCTTGTACGCAACAAAATCCGATTCCAGCACTTTGCTGATTTGCTGTGGAGACTGCCGTGATTGCACGAAGACCGTCAATGTCTCCTTTTGAAGCACAGGTTCTCCCGCTGAAGTGGCTTGCGTCAACACGGTCAATTGATCCACTATCGGCTGAACATCCCGGCTTTGCACATTGTGAAAAACGAACTGGACATACCTTCCTTTGACAGCAGCTTCATTCCAATGCAGAATCAATGCTGCAGCTACTTCATCCTTCACACGACTCGCCGCCGCCTGAAGCCCCTGCCGTGCAGCAGCTTCATCGGATTTTCCTCTTGCATCAACTGTCGTATCCTGGCTCGTGGCGGAAATCTGCTTGCCTGTGGCTGCCCATTCAAGACTGACTTGAATCGAGGCAACTCCGGTCTGGATCTTCGCACCGGCTACTGATAGTGTATTCGCCGAACCGGTGGCTTGCCCTGTGATGCGAATATCCGCCCCCTGACCCGGCCCAAAAACCTTGAATCCCAAATCAGCCAGATAACCGCGCAATGTTGTTGCTACGACTTGACTGGATGGCCCGCCTGAAACCAACTCTTCGCAACTAATCTCAACCGTAGGCTGTTTGACCTTGTCCAGGATGAGCGCATTTTCTGAAATCACCCTGAGAATGCTGTCGGAATTCACAAGCACTTGTATCATAGGCGCTCTGGACTCCGATTCCGAGTTCACCCGAGATACCGTGATAAATCTGTCAGGGGTCGAGTAAAACACCCGTTCGAGCCATTCGGGTGCTGGCGGCTTCTCCAGCATCGTTGACGTCGCATACCGCTCAATAAACATCCGCAGTGCTTCGCGATTGATGTCGTCAGAAGTTCTTGATCCTGCCAGTGCAACGACTTCTCCGGCTATCAGCTCGGAGCGCTTCATGTTGAACAGGCCGACTGCCCACGGTGGAAATTCATCCTCCTGCATTTCCAGAAATGGATCCAATCGAATGGCGGCGGTAAAGCGACGCTCCGCGCTGAACTTGTCCGCCACCTCTCCGTAACTGGCGTACTTTGTGGCATGAATTACTCCCGCGAGCCGTTCCACTCTTGACTGCCGAAGCGAATCACTGATTTGGCAGCTGTCCAGCACGAGCAATGCGTCTTCAAATGAGGCGCGGTCATAAAGCTCACTGGCTTGATCGAAGCAATCGGCGTGAGCGGCTGCATGCAGAATCAATATGCAGAAGCAACCTAAAATTGATCTGGCTGGCCGAAACACTGGCGTCACCGGAAAGCTCCCGTCATATTTTTGCCTGGTGAAAGCGTAAACTCCTTCACCTCGTCAGCATAACCTGGTACTCGAAGTGTAATTCTATACCGTCCCGCAAAAGTCAAGTACGGCTGTTTGGATTGAATCTCGTTGCAGCCCGGACTTACAATACGAATTGAATTGTCCATAGGTTCTATCAGGATCTTCTGACCGTTGCGCGGCGGATCTGTAAAAGTAATGCTCTGGAAAATTAGCCCCTCCGGTCTGAACTCACCGCCGGGCGTCGCCGTTCGTCGAAACGATCTTGAAATCCTGCAGCCGTCGGATCGTTTCATGACAAACTCGAAGTTGTGTTCGGTCTGGTCCAGATTCAGTTCCTTAGCGTCCAATGCCCGGACGGTTCCATAAGATACGCCGTCCACCAAAAGCTCTGCATCGGCCGTTGAAATCACGCGGAATCCGCCGCTCGTTGCCGTTGGAGTGGACTTCTTAAGTACAGGTTGATCTGCAGGATCAACTTTTGGTTTGGTTTTTTCTTCCGTCGGCTTGTCAGCCTTCTTGGTTTCAGTGCTGAGTGCCAGCAAACTGTCCTGAACGCCTTTAGCCGCAATCAGTGAGTCAGCCTGCCTTTGCGCCGTCTGTGCGGAGTCGGCGGTGTCGGTGATTGCCGCCGGGATATTGGCGATGGAATCTGCCTTCGCACGTGCTGCGATCAGCGAGTCGCTGACTCTGACAGAATCCAACTGTGCCAGTTTGCGTTCCGCCGCGGGCTTGTATACTGTTGTCCAGTATACGAAAACGCCGATCGCCAACGCGAAGATGCTGCCGATGATCCAGCCCACGGGTCCCAATCCGGACCGTTCCGGCATGCGCTGTATATCTGGTACGTCAGATGCGGTGACTTCTCGCGATACCTCGGCGGAAGAGACAGGTCGTGCCGGCGTTGGTACAGGCACTTCCAGAGTTCGGGTCATCGCATCGCGTCGCGCATCGTTGAATCTCTGCAATTCGCGCTGCAAGTCCGAAGCTGGAAATGCTTCTTGCGCGAGCTGCTTCAATTCAGCCTCAGCAGACTCGTCGGAGAATCCAATCGCCTGAGCAAACGGCTCCAACTGTGCAACAAAGTCACGTGCAGTGGCCGTTCGTTCTACGGCGGCCATTTTCAAGGCAGATTCCACGGCCGGCCGGAGCACAGGGTTCAGGTTGTGATCCGCAAAGTATGCCGGCAAATCAAACCGACGCGCCCGGACTCGATCCATCAGCTCGTATTCATTCGTCGTTTTGCCATAGACCGAATGCCCCGTTAGCATATCCAGAAAGACTATCGCAAGCGAATAAATATCCGATCGGGGATCCACCGTCTCAGGAGAGTGGATCTGCTCGGGTGACATGTATTGCGGACGCCCCTTGATGATGCCGCCCATCGTCTCCGGCCTCAAGACACCCTTGACTCGCGCAATTCCGAAGTCGATTAACTTTACGCTGCCCATTCGCGAGATCATGAAATTCGATGGCGCAATATCGCGGTGAACCAGATGCAGCGGCGCGCCTGTAGTCGGGTCGGAGCGAACATGCGCATAGTGCAGCGCCTTCGCCACCTGACGGACAATGTACAACACGGCCTTCGCAGAAAGCGCGCGATCGTGATCTTTGAGGTACAGCTGGAGATGCCGCAGGTCGCCGCCGTCAATGTACTCCATAATCATGAATACTCGGCCGCGCCAGCGTTTTAGCGTGTAAAGGCGGCAGATGCCGGGATGATCGAGACGGGCGATCAATTGTGCCTCAGCCTGAAATGCCGCCAGCGCAGTCTCCTGGCGCAGTAGCTCAGGGTGAATTTCCTTCAGGGCAACGGGGAGATTGAGATTCTCGTCCCAACCGCCATAGACGATGCCGAAGCCCCCAGCCTTGACTTCTCGAAGTACGACGAACTGTTCGTCGAGGGAAAATGGTAGCTCTATTGCCATAGATGCAATGTAGGAAATATCTGCTTGTTTGTCAATGGAATACAGACCCACGGCCCACCCTGCCAGGGCCCCCCGGTTTACCGCGGAAAAGCCTGGTAAGAGGAGGCCGTAGAAATAGGGCTCGGCGCTTACTGGCCGAGCCCTATGAACTTATTCAGCTTAGAATAATCCGCCTATTCCAGGCAGGTGATTCTCATGCAGTCAATGTCTCCCCTGAACGGGTATTCAATAGGATATGTGCTATGCCTGTAGCCGCCTCCGATGATGAGAGGAGCGCCGTTGTTGTCTGAGTCATAGTCCATTCGACCGCTTGCTACCACTCGCCCGTCGATAATGAGCATGGATTCGCGGTCATTGACAACAAAGCAGATACAGCTCCACTGGCCGACCGGAACGGAATACATGCCGGGGTTAGCTACCGATGGGGGCGGAGACTGAAGCGTCCGCCAGCCGCCATTCGCGCCAAAGCGGCGGTCCCAAACGAAGCCCGTTAGGCGGTTATGATACTCGCGTGTACCATCCGGTAATGTAATCCAACCCGGATCAATTCGCAGTGCCCAACCGCCATGTTGCGAATCGAAGCTGTTGTTCGACGCGATGTAGAACGGACCGGACGCCACTGTCGGCTCTTCCGCCAAACGAAGTCTCGTCCAAAGCTGGAACCGCTCACCATAGAACACCGGGTCATTCTGCACGACGAGGTGCTCTTCGCAGCGCTCCGGCGTATAGACATATCCATCGAAATTCAGGAAGCCCGCAGGATTAAAGTTGCATTGAGCATCGTTTTCGATGCCCCACTCCGGCGGACAGTCTTCAAATCGACGAGCATCGTGTCCGTTGCCGGTGACGTCGTAAGTATATTCGCCGGAGCCTTCATTCATCTCCCAGCGCGCGCACTCTTGACCGGGTACGTCCACCTGCTGGATAATTCCATGCGCAGTAACCTGATAGAAGTTCTTCGCCGGAAGCAGATTCGTCGGCAGGGAGTCAATCCACGTCGTGGTCGGGTAGACGACACTTCCTACGTAGTCCATATCATCAATCGACTCAGAAACGCCGCCGCGGTAGATGTCGTAGTACTGTGCGTTGGGGATTGCATTCCAGTTCAAGTGAATGCGGTTATCGTTCTCAAACCTCGCAGTCAGACGGAAATCATTGCCGATTCCGACGTTGGCCGGTCTGAACAACGGTGCCTCTGGCGCTTCGCACATAAAACAGCACTCATCCGTGGCGCACTGCAGGACGTAGTCTTCTACTTCTCCGTCTGTACGCTGGGTGCCCGCCGGATCCGTGTAGCCGTTGATGGTAAACGGCTGGGTGGAGAGCCTCACGCGAATCGCATAAGCACCGTTGGCGCTTCCTGTGTTATGCACCGGAAAGCCGAAGAAGTTCGGTCCGGGAGTCACGGAACGGTTCGGAATCACCCACTCGCTGATGGACTCATTTGTCGGACAGATGATCGCATCCGATAGTATGCCGTTTCCGTTCATGTCAATCCATGCTGACAAGTACATCGGCTGTCCGGTGTAGCCGCCGCCCGTCGTGACCACAACTGCTGCCGTTACCTCGCTGCAATTGGACCAGAATTCGGCTTGGCAATCTGTAAGGAAGCCATCGTCAGATGGGTCGCCGTCCGCAGTCAGATAAGGTGTCGGTTCGCCGCCGATCGTGGTTCCCAGCCAACAAATTCCTGTGAGCTGATGCGCAGGGCCGCCCACATTTCGCGAATAAGTGGGATAGGGCGGATTTGGCAAATCACCCAAGTCAGAATGTACCGGCATCGTCACCCGAACCGAGCAATAACTGGCCGTGCTGAAGATGCCGCATTCGTCACGCGAACGGGCACGCACGATGATCAGGTCACCCTGAGCCGAAGCGCAGCTTCCGGGCACGGTGTAACACCAGCGCTCCGGATCACCGCCACCCGCTGGAACCAACACAGCGTCGACTGTTCCCAGGCACGAGGATGATTCGTACAACATTTCCACACCAACCACTGCACCGTCCGGATCCGATGCCAGCGCGCAAATCGTCACGGGGCTTCCCGCAGGAACGGTCGCAGGATTCCCCGGCCAGCAGCTTACATTGGGGGGCAGGGTACCTTGCACGAAGGTCGAACATGTCGTGATCGCCGTTTGTCCGCAAATGTCCGTTGCGGTGAAGTACAAATACGCGCTGCCCGTGTAGCAACCTGAACATTCCGCTGGAATCGTCGCGCACCATTGATCGGGTCCGATGGGGAAGTCCACAAGTGTCGCAGACACCGTTGCTTCACATTCGCCGATCACATAGCGCAGAGACACCCCTGCCAGATTGTTGTCAGGATCGATTGCTAACGCACAGGCTGTAAATTCCGTACCTGCCACGACACTGCCCGGTATTGTGCCGCAAGAAATTTGTGGGGGACGACTCAGTACCGAAAGAGAACAGGTCCTGATTGCAACCTGACCACACAAGTCCGTTGCCGTAAAGTGCAGATATGCACGGCCA
>CAZVXJ010000109.1:0-2387 GCA_964631675.1 uncultured Alphaproteobacteria bacterium | reverse complement strand
AAACAATCTGAACATTCCGCCGGTATCGTAGCGCACCACTCGTCGGGTCCGATGGCATGATCGACGAACGTCGCAGACACAGTTTCTTCACAATCGCCGATCACATAGCGTAGCGACACGCCTGCCAGATTGTTGTCAGGATCGACTGCAATCGCACAGGCTGTAAATTCCGTACCTGCCACGACACTGCCTGGTATGGTTCCGCAAGTAATCTGCGGGGGACGACTCAGTACCGCAAGAGAACAGGTCCCGATTGCAACCTGACCACACAAGTCCGTTGCCGTAAAGTGCAGATATGCACGGCCATGGAAACAATCTGAACATTCCGCCGGTATCGTAGCGCACCACTCGTCGGGTCCGATGGGATGATCGACGAACGTAGCAGACACAGTTTCTTCACAGTCGCCGATCACATAGTGTAGCGAAACACCCGCAAGATCGTTATCCGGGTCAGCGGCGAAAGCGCATACCGTGAACTCGGTACCCGCAATAACGCTATTCGGAATGGTGCCGCAAGTCACAGTCGGCGGGCGGCTGAGCACTTCCAGCGAGCAAGCTGCGCTGACTGTGATTCCACAAGCGTCCGTCGCTAAAAAGGTGTACCGTACCCGCTCATGCAGACAATCTGTACATTGGCCCGGAATCGTCGCGCACCATTGCAGCGACGGTGTAAGAACGGCATCGACAATGCTGTCGCATTCGCCAATCTGGTAACTCAGCCGCACCGAAGTGAGCGGAGCCTCCAAGTCGCTCGCTATGGCGCACACGCTCACACTTTGCCCATTAATTACCGAAACGGGATTTCCCGGCGCACAGCTCACATTGGGGGGAGTGTTTCCGGTGACAAATGTCGAACAAGCCACCGTAGTGGAATGTCCACAAGTATCCGTTGCAGTAAAATGCACAACAGCCCAACCGCCGACACACCATGTGCAGGATCCCGGAACCAAGACACACCACGGGCGCGGGCCAAATGGCACCTCGAGCAGACTCGCCTGAACTACGGTGTCGCAAATCGCAGTCACAATGCGCGCGCTGATTGCGTTGACCATGTCGTTGTTCGGGTCACCTGCAAACACACATGCCTGAAATGGCTGTCCGTTTGGGATAACGTCCGGCATCGCACATTGAATTGCAGGAGGGGAACTGGTTACGTTTAGGGAGCATGTTGTGCTCGAACTCCGATCACAGGCGTTGTATGCCGTGAACGTGTAATGCAGTACACCCGAACACGGCAGACAATTTGCAGGAATAATCCCGCACCACCGACCCGGCAGAGGAATTTGAGGAGGCACAAAGAAACACTCTGTGCTCTGCGGTCCGCACCCGGCGGTGTTCCAGCTCAGGGTCACGCGCTCCACCGTACTCACAGCATCGCCCGCCAGAGCACACACTAATGCATTCGCGCTGTGCTCTATACTGGACGGATTGCCGGCGTAGCACGAGACAGTCGGTGCCGTATCCGTGATGTCAATCGTGAAGTTACCGACTCTGCGGACGCATCCGCAAGTGTCGGCAGCCTCGATGAAGTACTCAATGTCGCAATGCTGATCGGCTCGAACCGCCGGGATCACCGCGCAGAATACTCCCGGCAACGAGGGCACGAGCGGCTGCGTCACGAATGCCGGTGCGCCCACGCAGCGCCAGTTTAGCGTCGCGCTGCCAAGATCGCCGCCAGAATCGCTAATCGCCGCGCAGACCGTAATTGGCTGGCATGCAAATGCCGTTGCGATTGGCGTGTGCACAATCACTGGGCAGTGCTCCACAGGGACGATCGTATACTGTCCGGTCTCAGCAGATTGGAAACAGCCGTTGACAGCATAAATGCTGTACCGGACCGTGCAGCCGGGCTGATCAGTGATGAACTGTGCCGGCAGTGGTGCACAATAAACTCCCGCTGCACCCGTCATGGGGACATCCAAGGTCACACCGTCGCACGTCGCGCGAAGTGTGCCTCCGGCGACACCGTGATTCGCATCGGTAACCGTTGCACAGATCAGGCGGTTGTGGCACTCCAGTCTGTAGGTGACCGGTGTGTGCGAAATCTGCGGCGGCGTTGCGAACACGTCAATGTCCAGCCAGCCGATCGTCGTCACACAGCTGCACGTGTCACTCGCGACGATTCGATACTGCAAATCGCAGAGCGGATCCGGACGATTCGCGGGAATCGTCGCGCAGAACTGAAACGGGACTATCGTCGATGAGAACGGCACCGAGCCTATCAAAGTGTCTCCCAAACAGCGGAATTGCAGTGTTGCACCGCTGAAATCACCGCCCGCATCAGTTATGAACGTGCAAATCTGAATCGGTCGGCATGCCAAGGCCGTACGAACCGTGTCGTGAACAACGACTGGGCAATGCGGCACCGTTTGAATGGTGTGCCAACC
>CAZVXJ010000108.1:0-9557 GCA_964631675.1 uncultured Alphaproteobacteria bacterium | reverse complement strand
AATCAATAAACCTCTGCACGTCTTTCTCGAGCGTAAAGGCAATCTCTTTGAAGTGCGGTCCGTCAAAGAGAAGGTTTAGTCCCTGAATTCCGCGAAGTGAATCTCGCAAGTAATGACAGTTTCTCACGCTGCTCCGGCCGATGCCGCTGAACCCCGTAGGTCCCAGCATCGACATGTATATTGTGGCACGAGTTGCACAGAGGCCTTCATTCGTGCAAATATTGGACGTCGCCTTGTCGCGCCTTATATGCTGCTCGCGTGTTTGCAATGTCAATACGAAGCCCCGCCTCCCGTCAACATCCTTTGTAATCCCTGCGATTCTGCCCGGCATTCTGCGGACATACTTTTCCTTGCAGGCAAACAATCCGAGGAAGGGTCCCCCGTACGATGCATAGTTACCGAGGGACTGCCCTTCTCCGACAACAATGTCGGCTCCATAGTGCCCCGGCGGCTCGAGCAAGCCCATTGCCATGGGGTCTGCAACGACAATTGCGAGAGCTCCGTTCGCCTGAACTTTTTGTATGACCGAGTCAATTTCTTCTACAATGCCAAAGAAATTAGGGTACTGAATCACCACTGCGGCAATCTCGGAACTCAATTTCGAAGTGAGTGCATCGAAATCGATGTGACCATTTCGCATTTCAAGTTCATTGAACTTGAAACCCAAGGGAGTAGTGATTGTCTTCGTAACCGCACGATAGTTTGGATGAACAGACTTTGGCCACAGCACATGGTGCCGACCGGTCTGAGATCCTGCCAGCATCACCGCCTCGGCCAATGCGCTGCCGCCATCGTAGAGGCTCGCATTGGCCACATCCATCGCAAAGAGCTCGCAGATCATTGTCTGGAACTCATAGATTACTTGAAGCGTCCCCTGTGCCACTTCAGGCTGGTACGGAGTGTAGGCGGTCGCATACTCCGATCGCGATGCGATGCTATTCACTGCTGATGGAATAAAGTGGTCATAGCAGCCCGCTCCGAGAAAGCTGACGTGATTGACCGTATTCAAATTGTGCCGCCCAAGGGCAAGCATGTGCGCGCGAACCTCGTACTCTGAGAGACCTTCCCCGATATTCAAGGCTCTCTTGAATCTGAGCGAGTCGGGAATTGACTTCAGGAGGTCTTCAAAAGAAGAGACCCCGATTTCGCGGAGCATCGCTTCGCGGTCCTCGGGGGTATTAGGAATGTAACGCATTCGATGGTTATGGTGTCTCGTAGCCAACCTTTTACACTTGAAAGGAGTGTACGAAGTTGACTTTGCTGGGCTGTGCTGATGGAATTGAGAGACTATTAGGCAGAAGTCAATTCAGTGTATGCCGAGGCGGATAACAGGTTTGACTTTTCAGAGGCGAAGTTCGAAGTTCGGATCTTGATCATCCAACCGGCGCCATACGGATCACGATTCACGGCATCGGGTGTATCGGTCAGTGAAGAGTTTACCTCCTTCACTTCTCCTGACACGGGAGAGTAGATGTCAGAGACAGCTTTGACCGCTTCAATCGTACCACAAGATTGGCCCTGAGTGACCATCGTGCCTGCATTTGGAAGTTGTACGAAGACAACATCCCCGAGTTCCCCTTGCGCAAAATCGGTGACGCCAATCGTGGCGGTGTCGCCCTCGATCCGGACCCATTCATGTTCCTTGGTGTAGTGCAGATCGGCTGGAATGTTCATGTGAAAGAATTAGAGTTGATGACAGAAATTGAAGAAAACACTTGTTAGTCTAAACACGGTAATGCTGAACGATTGCCCTCAGACAACGGGTTGTTCCATAAAGTCCTCTACCCATTTTGTATGAACCCGGCTGTTTACGAATTCATCGCTGCGGAGCACTCGCTGATGGAACGGAATGGTGGTCTTGATGCCCTCGATAACATACTCCTCAAGAGCGCGCTTCATTCGCGCAATGGACTCTTCCCTGTTACGACCGTAACAAATCAGCTTTGCAATCAGACTGTCGTAGTAGGGCGGAATCTTGTATCCCTGGTAAACGTGGCTATCCACGCGCACTCCGGGACCGCCCGGGACATTCAGTGCAGTTATAACGCCCGGGGATGGCATGAATCCACGGTCCGGATCCTCAGCATTTATGCGGCACTCTATGGCATGGCCCTCAAATTTGATGTCGCTCTGCTGTGGCAGCGGTTCGCCAAGAGCAATCTTCAATTGAGACTTGACCAAATCCAATCCGGTCACCATCTCCGTCACCGGGTGCTCGACCTGGATGCGAGTGTTCATTTCCATAAAATAGAAATTTCCTGTGCGGTCCAACAGAAATTCCATAGTACCGGCAAGCCCGTAATTCAATGCACCTGCCGCCCTGGCGGCAACATCGCCCATGCGGGCACGGAGTTCCGGTGTGACAGCTGGTGATGGGGATTCCTCAATCAACTTCTGATGACGACGTTGAGTTGAACAGTCCCGCTCACCAAGGTGAATACAGTTGCCAAGTCCATCGCCGAGTACCTGTATCTCGATATGCCGCGGCTCAATGATCGCTTTCTCGAGATAAAGATCGCCATTACTAAAGGCAGACTCAGCTTCAGCTCGAGCCATTTCGTATGCCGGCTCGAGCGATTCTTGTTTCAGAACCAGTCTCATCCCGCGGCCACCCCCTCCCGCAACAGCCTTGATCATCACGGGGTAGCCCATTTCATCCGCCATGGCCTGCGCCTCCTCGGCGCTGGCTACCGGGCCGTCACTCCCCGGAATAACAGGGCATCCTGCCGCCTGCATCGTACGCTTCGCCTCAGACTTGTTACCCATCTTGTCAATGACCTCGGGCTTCGGGCCAATCCAAACAAGTCCATGATCAAGGCAAATTTGGGCGAAGTCGGCGTTCTCGGCCAGGAAACCATAGCCGGGGTGCACCGCATCCGCTCCTGTGATCTCGCATGCGGAAATCAGAGCCTTCGTCGAAAGGTAGCTATCTGCGGACTGAGGCGGACCAATACAGACTGACTCATCGGCAAACCGAACGTGCAGTGAGTCACGGTCGGCAGTGGAAAACACCGCGACTGATTTCAATCCCAGTTCACGGCAGGCACGTATGACACGCAGCGAGATTTCGCCACGATTGGCGATCAGTACTTTATTGAACATTAAGCGCCGGATGGGTCCACGCGGAACAGAACTTGGCCAAACTCCACGGGCTGAGCATTTTCAACGAGGATCTCGATGATGCGGCCGCGGACTTCCGCCTCAAGCTCATTCATCAACTTCATCGCCTCTACAATGCACACTACTTTGCCCGGTTCAACCACATCACCAACGCGCACGTAGGGATCGGTGTCCGGTGAAGGAGCCCTGTAAAACGTGCCGACCATCGGGGATTTAATTTCCAGATAGTGTTTTGGACGTGATTCCGCGGCCGAGGGTGGAACTTCGCCTCCAGCCGACACCACAGACGGATGTGGCGCCGCTATATGCATCGAGGGGAGCTGCTGTGGCATGACATTTACAGCTCCGTGCGATACCCCATTTTTCGATATGCGAATTCTCAGGTCGTTTTCAACGAGTTCGAATTCGGTAATAGGTGACTTCTCTATGAGTTCAACAAGTTTTTGAATCTCGGCAAAGTCTATCCTGTCCTGCGCGCTCTTTGGACGTGCTGGCGGCATACTACTGTCCTCCTGAATTAGTGACGCATCACGAACTCGATATCCGTCTTGCTCACTCGGGTAGAATCCTCAGCTGAACCCAAACCGACAGCGACTAGTCTCTCGGCCGGGACACCTTCGGCAATAAGAAAATTACAAACCGCGACAGCGCGGGCATGAGTAAGGATGTGATTAAACGCCTCGGGTCCGATGCTGTCAATGCGGGCTTGTATCTCAAGAACTCCGGCAGAAGGCTGTTCCAGCAACCAGGAAGCCAGATTTCTGAGCCCTTCTTGACTTTCCATCGTTATATCGGCCGTACCTGTATAAAAGGCTACAACGGGAAATTGGCTGTCTGTGCGGGAAGGAAGGGTGCGGGATGTAGTCTTGGCCTGCTGCGGCGATTTTGCTGAGGCAACAGGAGAAACACGAGTCACAGGAGCAGACCAGGCATTCCGATCGAACCACCGTTCTATTGTATCGAATGCATATGCGACTGCACCGTAGATTTCCTCCTCGGACGGAAGCTCAACATCAATCCCCTGATCGGTGGCAGTCTGACTCGTTTGGTCAGGGTGCGAACTTGGCTCACCGGTGCCTGTTTTTTCATACACGAACTGGCTTACTTTCGGCGTTAACCCACGCTGATCGGATACATTTGATGTGCCAGTATGATCGGGGTCAGACATCCCGCTGGAGCTGCGAACAGACTCTGCGGTTTTCGTGTCGGCTGGATCATGCTTGTCAGGTAATCCCGGACGATCCGGTTGCTGGGAAGTCTCCTGTTCCTTTTGCTCTGCCGGTTGAGTTCTTTCACTGATTTCATTTCCAGGGACGTCGGGTCGAATGGGCCCTTCAGATTCACGCTTCCACAGTACCGCCGCGAGAACAAAGAACATTGCGGCATACACCCAAACCAGCGGAGACGGAGCCTTCCCACTCCGGTCTGCCTTGCGAAGAGCGGCTGCTATGACGAGAATTGCTCCTAAGCCCACGCAAATGAGCGCGAGCAGACCACGATTGTCGAACATAATTCATCCCAGCAGAACTAATAACGGTATGAGAGCGATTAGGCTCTTCGGATTCTGTCCAAGTATTCTGACGTTCGAGTATCCACCCGGATTACATCACCTTGATCAATAAAAAACGGTACCTGAATGGTCGCTCCGGTATCAACAACTGCGGGCTTGCCTGAGCCCGACACAGTGTCACCGCGGACACCGGGAGCAGTTTCGACGACTTGCACTTCAAGAAAATTCGGGACTTCCATGCTCAGCGGCGTCTCTGCGAGAAAACTGACCCGGCAGACAATCCCCTCCTTCATCCACTTCGTGGCATCTCCGATCATGTCCTTTCCAAGAGTAATCTGATCATAAGACTCCTGATCCATGAAATGAAAGTCCTCGCCGTCCTTGTAGAGGAATTGCATGTCCCGTGCGTCAATTCGAACGATATCAAGATTGGCACCTGAGTTGAGTGTTCTGTCAATTACTCTGCCAGTGCGGAGATTGCGAAGAGACATTCGAACAAATGCTCCACCCTTCCCCGGTTTTACATGCTGGAAGTCAGCAATTTGAAACAGCTGGCCTTCCATTTCGATCGTCAGGCCTTTGCGAATATCTGCGGTCGTTGCCATGAAATCAGTGTGTGCTGGTTGAAATGAATGTGAATCCGATGTGCTTTGAAATAGAAATACGTTCTGCTAGTTGCTCGAGATCATGTTGAGAAACTCCTTTTCGGAGAGTATCGGAATGCCGAGGGCAACTGCCTTTTCATACTTGGACCCGGGACTCTCGCCCACCACCACATAGGTGGTTTTTTTAGAAACTGAGCCTGAAGTCTTGCCGCCGTTGGAGAAGATTGCATTCTCAGCTTGCTCGCGTGTGATCGAATTCAAGCTGCCAGTCAAAACGAAAGTCATCCCTGTGAACTTGACTCCACGCCTCTCACTCTCTGCAAGTTCTGTGTCGACGTTAGCCCTAACAAGTTGTCGGAGCAATTCGGCGGTTCGAACATCCGCAAAAAAGTCTCTGATCGCCTCAGCCACACGAGGTCCGATTTCGGGAATCGACTCGAGATCCTCGCGGCCGGCTCGGCTGAGCTTTTCAAGAGAGCCATAGTGCTGAGCCAAAGCGCGGGCAGTCTCTTCGCCAACAAAGCGAATCCCGAGTGCGAAGATGAGCTTAGCGAGTGGTCGGTGTTTAGCCGACTGGATTGCCGTGAGTAATTTTTTCGCAGATTTGTCTGCAAATCGCTCCAGCTCCAGTAAATCACTAGATTGGAGGAAGAAAATGTCTGCAATATCATTGACGAGCTTGTTCTCGACCAGCAAATCCACAGTTTCAAATCCAAGCCCTTCGATGTCCAAGGCAGAGCGTGATGCAAAATGCTCAAGTCTCCGTTTCAACACCTCTTTGTCGAGTGGGTTCGGACAGCGTAGCCCGATCTGACCCTCTTCTCGAACGAGTGTTGTACCGCAATGCGGACATTTCACCGGCGGTTTGTAGGGCGCAGACTTTGGCGGACGCTTATCCTCATCGAAGGAAACGATTTTCGGAATCACGTCGCCACCGCGCTCAACGAGTACTGTGTCGCCAATCCTGATCTGGAGCCGCTGAATCTCCTCAAAATTGTGCAGTGTCGCCCGACGCACAGTAACACCTCCGAGGGAGACTGGTTCCAATTCTGCAACAGGCGTCAAAACTCCAGTCCGGCCAATCTGCAGAACAATACTATTCAGAACCGTTCTTGCCTGACGTGCCGAGAACTTGTATGCAATCGCCCAGCGAGGCGCTCGCGCTGTCGACCCCAGAGCCCGTTGATCTGCGCGCTGGTCAACTTTGACTACAACGCCATCAATCTCAAACGGGAGTGTGTCACGCTGTTCCTGCCACTTGCTCCAGTAGGATATTACCTCTTCAATCGACTCAGCATGCATCGAATGCGGACTGACGGGAAATCCTAATTCAGACAACCGCTTAATTGAAGCAGTTTGTGATTCAAGTCCCTGAGATTCCGCGAAGTCCAGTCCGTAACAAACGAGTGACAATGGGCGGTTGGCCGCAACTTTTGGATCCAGACTCTTGAGCGTTCCCGCAGTGGAATTTCGCGGATTCGCAAACGGTTTTTCGCCTTCTGCAGCTCGTTCCTGATTCATGAACTCAAAATCACTCTTGTTCATGAAAACTTCACCACGGACAAAACAAGTTTTGGAAATTGAGTCTCGGAGTCGAAGTGGCAAAGAACGAATAGTACGAAGATTGGCAGTAATGTCGTCCCCAATTTCTCCATCACCGCGACTTGCGCCAATTGCAAGCACACCGTGCTCGTAAGTGAGCAGGACTGCGACTCCATCGTACTTCAATTCACAGTGGTATTCAACTCTCGATTTCCCCAAACCTTCCGTCACACGGCGATGAAACTCGTGTATGTCTCCAACATCATAGGAATTGTCGAGCGATATGAGTGGAAATGGATGCCTGACCTGAGCAAATGCTCCCGTGGGTGCACCACTTACGCGCTGTGTGGGACTCTCCGGCGTGACCAGTTCGGGATGTTCAGCCTCAAGTTGCTGCAGTTGTCGGAAGAGGCGATCGTATTCAGCATCGGGAATCTCAGGCTGGGCAAGAACATAGTACGCATGGTCATGCCGCTCAATTTCGTGGCGGAGTCTTGCAATTTGGTCTTTGAAGTCCAAAGATGGGACGAAAACTGGGCGGGTACCGGAGTGTCGACTCGAAGAATAACAAAATCTAAGCATATTCCGCTAATAAATCAACTCGTGGAGTATCGACTTTCTATTATCTAATTTTATTTATATCAAATAGATAGCATTATCTAGTTGGAAGCGTTCATGAGTATGGCCCGATGCAGTCACTTGATTTTGGGGAGTGCTATACCTATATTTTACCTGAGAATTGGAAATGATAGGTTTAGCAATCATGAAGTTTAAATGGTCGTCCTGTTGTTCGGGCTCGTCGCAGCCGCAGTTATCGTAGTCTCCCTCATCTGGGCGTCCGGCGTACGTCGCTGGCTCGCTGGTGCGCCAGTGGACTCCTCCTCATTGCCAAAAGTCACGGTGATTATTGCGGCCAGAAACGAGGAGCAATACATTGAAGCATGTGTTCGGTCGGTCATAGAGAATGACTATCCCGCAAACGAGCTTGATGTCATTTGTATTGATGATGGTTCAACCGACGGCACGCGGGCGATTCTCGAGACAATTCGATCCATGTTCGCCGATCGAGTAACCGTCGCCGACTCGCCATCTGAGCCTGCAAGTTGGGCACCCAAAAAGCGCGCAATACTGCATGCATTGAAATTAACCGACTCAGAGATCGTTATGCTTACAGATGCAGATACGGAAGTTTCGCGTGATTGGGTCCGGTCGATGGTTCGAGAGTTTCATCATGACACAGGCTCGGTTATCGGCGCCTCCATGCCTCGTCAACCGAGAAATCTGATGGAGGCTTTCTATAGATTTGAAAGACTCTTTGTCAACTTCACCATGGTTTCGGCAGTAGGCTGGGGAACACCGGCCTCAGCGAGCGGACAGAACATCGCCTATCGGCGAACAGCACTTTCGGCACTTCGCGGGCTTCCCCACCCCACCCTACCCTCAGGAGATGACGACCTGGCCGTTCAGGCAATTGCGCGCGAAGGTTGGAAGATTCGATTTGCATCAAGTCCGCAATCGGTCGTAACGGATTGCAGGGTACCCAATCTGACGCAAAACTTTCGAGCGGCGATACGGCATCAAAGCACGGTAAGATACTACCCAAGGCGGTGGCGGGCTCTGTACATTGCCTCGATAGTTTCGCATGCCATGTTCATCGCGGCGTCGGTGGCAGCGCTGTTTCTTCCTGTAGTTCTTCCGATTGTCGCAGCTGGCTGGGTTGGGAAGTTCCTAGGGGAGGCTCCTTCAGCGACGATGATGTGCAGGCGCTTGGGCATCGCAGTCACCGCTGCTGATCTCGCCTTTGCTGAAATTGTGCTGCCTTTCTACGCAGTTTTCAAACCTGCTTTGGCAATTTTCCCAAGCTATAGATGGAAAGGACGCCGTCATGCTGCGGCGGTGTCATAGCCAGTGATAGACCCTGAACAGCAAAGTCGAATCGATGCGTCATCCAGCCCGATGGTCGCCGGCGAGAAACCACGCCGATTGAAAATGAACTTCTGGGTAAAGGGATCTCTAACGGCGGTTGCACTGGGACTTCTCTATCAAGTAGTCGAATGGCAAAGTGTATTCTATTCGTTCAGCCGGATACCGCTTCAGTCACTTGCCAGCTTGATCTTGTTAGCGGCGGTTTCGCACTATCTTCAGTATTTACGTTGGGGTTATCTGGCTAAGAAAGCAAGCAATGAAACAGGTGCCGAAGAGATCTGGCGGGGATATTGGGTAGGCTACACGCTTGGCCTGATGACGCCTGGACGAATAGGGCAGTTCGGAAGAGCACTTGCTCTGACGCGCGCCCCGCTATCCCGGGCAATTGGCGCGTCAGTTATAGAACGAAGTTACGCCTCGATGGTTATCAATGGCGGTGGCCTTGTTGCTCTCTCGCTGCTGCCTTTTCTTGGTTGGCATTCGCTTGATTTGATGCTGCGTTCGACTTTGATGACGGCCATAGCCGGAATTATTGGTCTCATGATCATCTCTGTTGGAGTTTATCCGCAAGCAGTCTATCGTCCCGTTCATTGGCTCTCTTCAAAATTGCCATTTGGTGATAAACTGCAGCGTTCCGCCGATATTCTGAAAGAGATATCATTGAGTTCGGGGGCATTTCTGCTGGCGATATCGTTGGCAGCCACTGCCGTATCACTCATCCAGTTCGTACTCTTGATTCGGGCTATGGGGGGCAATGTCGACTTGCTGCCAGGGATGCTTGCGGTGCTATTAGTCTTCTTCATAAAAGGCGCGCTACCAATTACGATTGCTGCGCTCGGGGTTGGTGAGTGGTC
>CAZVXJ010000107.1:0-9577 GCA_964631675.1 uncultured Alphaproteobacteria bacterium | reverse complement strand
GACAGGTAGGGCAAGAAAAAGGTTCGCCCCTTGACCACATGCAGAATGCCAACAATCGCTCCGATAACACACAGAAGGATTACCAGATCCCATACTGCGCGAAGATAGCGCAATATGAAGGCGAAAATTTCTATCACAAAAAATGTCATGCCTAAGCGAACATGACCGGTAATAAACTCAGTTCGATCGGGCCTTGAGAACGGAATTAGGCAGAGAATCGGTACATAGGCGAGAATTGCCATGAGCTTTTCGTCCTCTGGAATTTCGCGGTCTATCGTAGTCGACTCTTCTGGGTGACGTTCCATGACAGCCCTGTATTTTTGACTTGTACCCCCGACGGGACTCGAACCCATGCTCCCAGCTTCGGAGGCTGGTGCTCTATCCACCTGAGCTACGGGGGCGTTGGGGTAGCGATTCTTACTCGTTAAATATACGACACATACAACGAAAACGCAACTCAGTACTGCTCATGCGCTATGGCATTGAATATACTGATTTTCAGTCGGCCGAAGTGGCTGACTTTGGTCAATACTCGATAATCAATCTGAAGCCTCACACGCTAACTCGCCATCAGAGCCGGGAGAGCCGACTCGTACACTTCCTCCAAGTACGTAACCTCTCTTGACACCCAGTCATTCACCGACAATACTTTTCCGCCCACTCTTCCAAGAATTTGAACTGGTACAGAATGGGCCGATGCGAGGTGCTTGAAAGCCGCCCAGTTATCATAATCTACCGTCACCACTGCACAAGATTGAGATTCCGCGAACAGAGTCTCCGTGGCCCGCCCTTTCCATGGAAAAGTGATTGCGCATCCCATGCCACTTGCAATACACATTTCTGCAAGCGTCACTGCAAGTCCACCTTCTGAAATGTCATGAGCAGATTCTACCAGCCTGAAATCTGCGAGTTCAGCAAGGAGATTAATCAAGGCAAGTTCGGCCGCTACGTCTAATCGGGGTGGCGCACCGGCCGCCACTCCGTGGATTTGAGCAAGGTATTCACTCGCTCCGATATCGGGGCCGATCGAGCCAAGCAGAGCGACAAAGTCCCCCTGCCGCTTGAATCCAATGGTCACCGTACGGCTGATGTCGGAAATCAAGCCGACCATTCCAATCACAGGAGTCGGCAGCACCGCTCTTCCATCGCTTTCATTGTAAAACGAGACGTTGCCGCCGGTGACCGGAATGTTCAGCGCGCGACAGGCATTGGTCATACCTGTGATAGCGCTATGAAAGAAGTAGTAAGTTTCGGGATTTTTCGGATTTCCAAAATTCAGGCAATTGGTGATTCCGATTGGCCGCGCACCACTGCAAGCAACATTTCGCGCACCTTCAAAGACCGCTATGGCCGCCCCTCGTTCCGGATCGATACTGACATAGCGGGCGTTGCAGTCTACAGTGAGTGCAAGCGCTTTTTCAGTCCCCGGGACTCGCACCACGGCGGCATCACTTCGCCCTCCCCCTACTCTTGTATTCGCTCCAATCGTGTGATCATATTGTTCGAATACCCAACGCTTGCTGGAAATGTTTGGAGATGCGAGTAGGCGATCAAGCACTTCATTGAAGTCCTCAGGCTCGGGCAAGTGGAGTGGATCGAAGTCGAGCAAGGGCTCGAGTGAAGCCGGCCGCGAATACACCAGTTGATTCTGCGGCGCCCCACCTCCTAACACCAGGCTTTCAGAGGGAACATCGGCCACAATTCGACCGTGTTCGCGAACCACAAAATTTCCATTTGCCGTTACCGTGCCGATTTGGTCCGCATGAAGATCCCATTTCTCGAATACCTTTCGGGCGGTTTCAAGACTCCCATTCTTGATGATAGCCAGCATCCTCTCTTGCGATTCTGACAGACAAACCTCATAGGCGGTCATAGCGTGCTCGCGACGAGCTACCTTGGCTACATCGATGTCGATTCCAGATCCGCCGCGCGCGGCCGTTTCGCTACAAGAGCAAGCAACACCGGCGGCTCCCATGTCTTGAATACCCACCAAAACGCCGGAATCGACCAACTCAAGAGTCGCTTCCAGAAGGAGTTTTTCCTTGAACGGATCTCCAATCTGTACCTGCACGCGTCGTTCGAGAGATTGATCGGATAGATCCTCTGATGCGAAGGTAGCACCATGGATGCCATCGCGGCCGGTGGCCGCTCCCACAACCAGTACAGGATTGCCGGGTCCACTGGCCGAAGCTCTGGCCATTTTACCGCGCTCGACAATTCCTACAGCCATCGCATTGACAAGAGGATTGCCTGAATAGGAGTCATCAAAGTATATTTCGCCTCCTACTGTCGGCACGCCAAAACAGTTGCCGTAGTCGGCAATTCCACGAACGACTCCACGAAGCAAGTGACGGTTTCGAGGGACACTCAACGGACCGAAGCGAAGTGAATTTAGCGCGGCGATCGGACGTGCACCCATAGTAAAAACATCACGCAGGATGCCACCCACACCGGTCGCAGCTCCCTGGTAAGGTTCTACCGCCGACGGATGATTGTGACTCTCTATCTTGAAACACACACACAGATTGTCGCCAATATCGAGCACACCGGCGTTTTCCTCGCCCGCTTCGATCAAGACTCGTGGACCGCTTTTCGGCAGACGTTTCAGCTCGAGAATCGAGCTTTTATAGGAGCAATGCTCCGACCACATAACTGAATATAGGCCCAACTCGACATAAGTGGGTTCGCGCCCCAGGAATCGCTTGATAAGCTCAAACTCGTCGTCAGAAATGCCGTGATCGTGTACGACCTCCGGAGTTACTTCAGGATAGACTACGGGTTCAGCTGTCTGATGTTCTATCTTCATTTCGTTTCAAGAAGAATTCGTGAACTTGACGCGCAACGGCCAAAGGTAGTCCTTGAACAGATTCAATTTCCGCGAGTGATGCCTGTTCAAGTTTGGCCATACTACCAAAGTGCTGCAATAGTAGTTTCCGCCGTGCCGGGCCGACACCTTCGATTTCATCCAGCAACGAAAGGAGCGTGCGCTTCTGTCGCAGTTTTCGGTGGTACGTAATGGCAAAACGGTGCGCTTCATCGCGAACTTGTTGCATAAGCCTTAGGGCAGACGATGTCTTGGGGAAATTCTGTGGCTGTGAATCATGTGGTTTGAAGACTTCCTCAAGCCGCTTTGCCAAGCCGATGATTGGCAAATCCACAATACCGAGTTGAGTAAGTGCCTCGACCGCCGCTGCAAGCTGGCCTTTGCCGCCGTCTATGATTACGAGATTCGGGAACGGTCGCTCCTCGCTCTGCAAACGTGAAAATCTGCGCGTGACTATTTCCCGCATTGACGCATAATCATCGGGACCCGTGACACTCCGAATCTGATACCGGCGATACTGTGAACGCGCAGGGCGACCGTTTTCAAAGACGACCATCGACGCAACCTGATCGGTTCCCATGAGATTTGATATGTCAAAACAGACTATTACTTTCGGCGGAGCCGTCAAGGCCAATCGTTGCTCCAGTTCTTTCAGTGATGACGGAGTTCTGTCGCGAGCTTCTGCCGCGATTTTCGCCTCGACCAAGAGCATCTCGGCATTCTTCATTGCAAGGTCTACGAACTGTGCCCTTTGACCTCGCTCGGGAACGCGTATCTCAACCTTTCGGTCAGCGATCCGGCTAAGCCATCCTCCCATCACTTTCTTTTCGGGAAGATCAAACGGCAGAACCACTTCAGCCGGAATAGTAGCTGTACCCCCGTAGTACATTTGAACGACGTCTCCCAAAATCTCCTCTACAGGCTGACCACTCACCTGCCGCAAACGATAGTGGAGCCTTCCAAGCATACGACCTGCGCGAACCTGCATGATGACCACACATCCTGAGTCATCTTCTGCAGCGATACCAAAAATGTCGCGCTCAATTGGCTCCGCAGAAATTACTTTCTGATTCTGCGTCAAATCGTCCACTGCTGAAATCCAGTCGCGCAGTTGTGCTGCACGCTCAAATTTTAGCTGTCCGGCAAATTGCTCCATCTCCTCATGCAGCCGCTGCAACACTACACTGCCACGACCGAGGATGACATCCGTAAAGTCCTTGACCCGTTTGTGATAGTCTTCCCGAGTCTCATTAGCAATGCACGGGGCATTGCATCTCCCAATGTGGTATTCAAGACAAGACTTGAACTTCTTCTTCGCAATAGTTGCTTCAGCGAGTGGAAGATTGCATGTTCGAATCTGAAGCATTCCCCGTAAAGCATGGAGAAGGCCTTTCAGTTGGAAAAGATCACTGTACGGACCATAGTACTTCGAACCGTCGCTCACCGGCTTTCGGGTGAGAAAAATGCGGGGAAACTCTTCGTTCGTTATGCGAAGAAACGGAAAACTCTTGTCATCTTTTAGATCAACATTATATCTGGGCTTTTCCTGCTTGATGAGATTGTTCTCAAGCATGAGCGCCTCAAGTTCGTTGTGAGTTGCGATGCACTCCACATCTGCAATTCGGCTTACGAGTGCATCGAACTGGTATCGCCCGTCATGTCTACTCTGAAAGTACTGCCTCACTCGATTGCGCAGGACGGAGGCTTTACCGATATAGATGATGTTCCCGGAGGAGTCTTTGAATATGTAGACACCCGGAGACGAGGGAAGCGTCTTGAGCTTCTGCTCAAGAGTGAGTGGATTGTTCTCCAGATTCACCTTGTGGCTTCCGTTCCACGACTTCAACCAACACTCCGCCAAACGTACGCGGGTGAATGAATCCGACGAGCGTCCCCTCTGCTCCGGTGCGCGCATCCGAGTCAATCAGTTGGGCTCCCATGAGTTTCATTCTCTGAAGCTCATTGTGCGCGGAATCAACTTCGAGTGCCAGGTGATGTATGCCGGCCCCACGCGATGCAATGAACTTTGCGACTGGAGAATCGGACGATAATGCGGATAGCAACTCAATTCTCAATGTACCAACTTCCAGCATGACGATTTCGACCTTTTGGTCAGCCACTACTTCGCGGAGTGTGACGCGCGCCTCAGTCGTCTTTGTCCAGAGGTCAATCGCAGTATCAAGATCCGCGACGGCAATGGCAATATGATCGATGCCTTGGATCATGAGGCACGCCGCTCCAGAATGAAATTGCGAGCGAGCTCGATTAGTTCGTCCTCGGATGAAACCGGCATCGGTGCGGGAATAAATGACTGCGCTATTCGCTTGCCATAGTTCGTCTTTACCAGCCGTGAATCCACAATCACGGCGACTCCACGATCGTTAGCATGGCGAATCAAACGACCGAGTCCCTGCTTCAGCCGTAAGGTCGTTGCAGGCACGGAAAACTCAGAGAATGCATCCTTGCCGGCTGCCTGCAAAGCCTCGCACTTAGCCTCTATCCAGGGTTCGGTCGGTACGTCAAACGGGAGTCGAAGGACTATCAAGAGCTGAAGTGCGTCACCCATAATGTCAATGCCTTCCCACAAAGTCGATGCACCGACCAATATGCCAACCTTGGAGGATCTGAAATTGTCGATTAAGTCCCCAGTTAGGGCGCCACCGGTATGAGTGAAAAGCGCTCGTCCGGATTTCCGTGCCACCGGAGAAAGAATGCGCGCAATATTCTCAACCTGCTCAAGTGAAGTGCAAAGTATTAATGTCCCGAGCGGCAGTGAATCAACCAAGTGCGTTGCCAATCCCGAGACCGCCGTTTGGTACTCCTTGTCATTTTGCCGGGGATCCGGCATGAATGTCGGGACAAGGCACTTCATCTGCATTGCCAGATTGAAGGGCGAGGCAAGTCTCGTCTCACGCAACATTGCTTTATCTATTGAATGCAGACCCACCGTTGACTTGAAATAGTCGAACGAACCGGACGTAGACAGGGTTGCTGAGGTAAACACGACTGTGGGAAAGAGCTTCCATACCTGGTCGGCCAAAGTGGAGGATACTTCGATTGGCGCAGCGAAGAGGGTACACCACGAGCCAGACCGACCCTTACCAGCTTCAACCCATCGCACAAAATTGGACGTCTCATCTCCACACATCAAGGCAATAGTCGATTCCACTTGAACAACTCTATCCACCGTGCTCCGCCATTCAGTAAAGACTTCCGCCGGAATGTCATCGCTGGACCGCAGCTCGCGAAGTTTCACCTCAGCAATCCCAGCCAATCTTGTGAGTTCCTTCCACCTTAGCGCCAAAGGCATCATGTGATTGGCCACCAAGGAATGCCACTTACTGCCATCACGAAGTCTGATCTTGTATGCTCGACGAAGATCCCCGGACGAGTCGACACATTCATCCGCGATTGCCGCAAACACCTGCCGCGACAATTCATACGTCCCAGTGATACATTCTTTCAAGGTAACAAGAATCGACGCAAAGTCGCCCGTCGCATGCGATTGAACGCGTGCGAGAAATCCGCGGGGCGACCGCTCGTCAACAAACCTAACCAGTACATTTCGAATCGCCACGGGGGATAGTTCAACTGTAAGCGCACTTACCGCCGCACGTTCCACGTGATGAGCTTCGTCGAGAACAAGAATCCGCTCGCACGATGTGGATGATGCAAAGCGTTCTGGATCCGTCAACAAAAGTGAGTGATTGACAAAAACCAGACGAGACTTCTGAGACCGGTCACTCGCAGCACGAAAGAAGTCTCCCTTGCCCGCTCCGCACGCATTGCCGGAACAGGCGCTGGCGTCCGAGCTAACGAGTGACCATAGATAGGGGTTTCTGCGGGGCTGAAATCCACCAATCTCAGACACATCGCCACTTGAAGTGCTCAGAGCCCAGCGCACCAGCGGCATTAAAGCCAGTCGATCCAATTCACTCAGTCGATCAGCCGGCTCACGAAGCAAAAGATCAAAGCGGCGGCGACAGAGATAGTTGTTCCGCCCCTTAAGTACTGAGGTTCGGATTGTCCGGCCTAGCGCCTGCGAAATCTCTCTAGCATCCTTCTTTTGCAGCTGATCTTGAAGCGTCTTTGTGTAAGATGAAACGATGACTTGTCGTCGCGTGCCTTCGCTCTCGTCCGACCACCTCAACGCGGGGAGCAAATACGCGAGTGACTTACCGACTCCCGTCGGAGCTTCTATCACCAGAAAATGCCGTTCTTCAATGGCCTGCTCAATAGTCGCAGCCATCTCGAACTGTGGAGCCCTGAATTCAAAATGTGGAAAGGCCACTGAAAACAGCCCTTTCTCTCCCAATAACTCGTCAAGGTCCTCAGAGACAACGAATTCGTCCCCATGAGCGTCTTTACCAGTCTGTTCCTCCGCTCGAGGCGGCCCACCACCTGCCGCAAGACTCTGGAGCGCGGCGAAAAAAAAGCGGCTCCGATGAGTCGTGCCGCCGATCAATTTGTGGAGCGCCACTGCTAACTCGGGCCAGACTCGATCCGGGAGCAATTCAGCCATCCTGCACATCAACTGTCCAGTGGCACGAGCATCGTCAATTGCACGATGAGCGGCCGCGAGTGAGATTTCAAAGTGTCGACACAGCGCGGCCAGCGAAAAGGACGGTAACTCGGGCCAAAAAATTCTACCAATCTGCGCACTGTCGAGACGTAGTCCATTGAGAAATGCGAATTCTGAGATCGACTGCCTATGCACAGATTGCATTAATTCCGCGCGTAAGAATCCAAAATCGAATTCCGGATTCTGCCCTACAACCACGTCGGACCCAATGAAATCACGAATCCGCGGTGCGATATCAGCAAAACGAGGAGCACCTATCAGATCGCGGTCTGAAATTCCCGTCAAGCGAGTTATGAATGGAGGGATGCTCCGGTCAATACTGAGAAAAGTCTGAAACTCATCTGCAACCCTGGCTGATTCAAATCGAACCAGACCGATTTCAATAATCTGGTCATTGTCCTCAGCCAGCCCGGTCGTCTCAGTGTCAACTGATACAAACGAACCAAGTCCGAGAGCGGAAAGCCAATTCTCCGAGGCAGATACCGCTCCGAACGAAGGCGCAGACTTTTCTGAAAACAGCTGCTCAGTTTGAACGCTTGAATCTGACATTCAGATTGCGTGCCGCAGCCGCCTCATCGAGCCGCCTTACGGGGGTTGTGTACGGCGCATTCTTGAGTATTTCGGGATTCTCAGAAATCTCCCGGTCAATTGTCAGCATTACTTCAATAAACTGATCGAGCGTTTCGCGCGTCTCGGACTCGGTAGGCTCAATCATCATAGCTTCGTGCACAATCAAAGGGAAATAGACAGTCGGCGGATGAATGCCGAAGTCGAGCAGCCGCTTTGCAATATCAAGAGTCTTGGCGCCACGTGACTTTTGGCGATCGCCTGACAGTATCACCTCATGCATGCATGGAGCATCATAAGCAACTTCATAGGCAGCACCAAGCTTTGCACGCAAGTAATTGGCATTGATAATCGCATTTTCGCTAATCGACTTTAATCCGTCACTGCCAAGCGACAGAATATACGTGAGTGCACGCACATGCATCCCAAAGTTACCACTAAAGGTGTGCAGTCGACCAATTGAATCAGGGCGCTCATGATTCCAGGCGAGACCCGCACCTTCCTCCACGATTACCGGTACTGGAAGGAACGGTTCCAAATGGCGTTTGACTGCAACCGGGCCGCTGCCCGGGCCACCGCCGCCATGAGGCGTGGAGAAAGTCTTGTGAAGGTTCATGTGGCATGCATCAAAGCCCATGTCACCCGGACGAGAGATTGAGAGGAGCGCATTCAAATTCGCACCATCCATATAGACAAGCGCACCAACTCCATGTACCAGTTCAATTATTTCCGAAATGCGGGATTCAAAAAGCCCTACCGTATTGGGATTCGTAATCATTAAAGCCGCGACGTCGCTGTCAAGAGTGGCCCTAAGCGCATTAACATCCATCAGACCATCGGCTCCGGACTTTAACTCAGTGACGTCATATCCAGCGATCACAATCGAGGCCGGATTTGTGCCGTGCGCACTGTCAGGTATCACTACGCGCTTGCGAGGTTTACCTTCGCGCTTCATGTGATAAGCACGGAACATGAGCAGAGCTGCCAGTTCTCCCTGCGATCCGGCGGCCGGTTGAAGAGTAATGGCATCCATCCCGGTGATCTCAATCAACGCCTTTGAGAGTTGATTCATTACGCGCAAGACCCCTTGCGATGTGCCCGCAGACTGCAACGGATGAACACCCCCAAACTCAGGTAATCCGGCCACGTCATCGTTGATTTTGGGGTTATACTTCATCGTACACGACCCCAACGGATAGAATCCGCGATCGATATTGTGATTTCGCAGTGACAGGTTGGTGTAATGCCGAACGGCTGTATTTTCTGTAACCTCCGGAAGAGCCGGAAGAGTTTTGCGAAGTGGAAGAGCCGGTAGCTGCACTGAGTCAACCTCGGGTGTAAGCTTAGGGCACTTAAAGCCGGTTCTGCCGGGATAACTGATCTCAAAAATCAGTTCGGTTTCGCTCTGTTGTGATTGTGATTTGGTCATGCTTAATTACGAATGACTACGCGTAAACTCACGGACACCGCGAGCATACTCATCCAATTGCATTTTCGTCCGGCACTCGGTAACGGCCACGAGCAGTCCGTTCTTTATGTTCAGATCGAATTGGTCAAGCGGGACTCCTGCAAGGATTCCGCGAACCGCCATGAAATCAATAAAC
>CAZVXJ010000106.1:0-9601 GCA_964631675.1 uncultured Alphaproteobacteria bacterium | reverse complement strand
CTGCATCTGACTTTGAGGGTCGTAAGCCTGGATTTCGCGGAGGAACGAGATCGGAAGAGTATGTGGCTGATCTGTTTCGCACTTATGGTCTGTCTACAGCGGGCCGCGAAGGATACTTTCAGCCTGTTCCTTTGCTTGCGACCGAACCGCAGTCAGCGAGCCTAACGATCATGAATCACGAGCTGGGGAAAATTCCCTGCTTGCTGGGAGCTGACTTTCAACTGGTGACGCACAGCGGTTCAGGCACCGTTATCGCCCCGGTTGTCGCTGTCGGCTATGGCTACGATCGCCCGGATAAGGATCGCAATGATTTTGCCGACATTGATCTCACAGGAAAGATCGCGTTAATCTTCCGCGGTGAGGTTGAGTCGCCGTGGGATTTCAGCAGTGATTTTCCCCGCAAGTATTCACTGGGGTGGGCACGCGAGCGTGGAGCAGCAGCCGTAATGTGGTACCCGGGTTCATCGAGTCTGCCCGCCGGACCCGCAATTCCGGAATCAGTTTATGATCCGAACATGCCACTCGTGTACGTTGGGGACAGAATTACTTCCTTGTTGCTCGACGGATCCGGTTACTCGCTTAAGACCTATGCCGACAGCATCAAGAAAGGCCCGCTGCCGCTTCAGACCAAGCACGAAGTCTACTTGAATGTCAAAGTCCGAAGACAATCCAACCCGAACGCACGAAATGTCATGGGAATTGTCTACGGTACCGATCCAGTTTTGAAGAATGAAGTGATTGTAATAGGAGGGCATCTCGATCACATTGGAAAGAACGCAGACGGCATTGTCTACAATGGTGCAGATGACAATGCCTCTGGTTCTGCGGTCGTCTGTGAGCTGGCCCGGACAATATCGCAGTCGCCACTGAAGCGCAGCGTGATGTTTATCCTGTTTACCGGTGAGGAAGACGGCTTGATCGGGTCAAAGTACTTCGCGGAAAACTCGACAGTACCGGCAAGCAGCATCGTGTGCATGCTCAATTTTGACATGGAGGGGCAGGGAGACGGCAAGCTAACGATGAGCGGCGGGGAGTTGCTCGGTTCACTCTGGAAGGACTACGTCGCGACCTTGGATTCTGTGGACATCGAGAAGAACCGTTTTTCACGCTCCAACGGCCATGGTGCAAGCGACCATGCGAGTTTCATGGAGAATGGCGTACCGGCGATTGCCTTTTGGTCCAGCGGTAACCATCCGTTCTATCATCACTACACAGATGACATCGATTGGATCAGTGCCGACGTACTTCAGGCCGTAGGCTCCCGGGCAGAACACTTGATCACTCATCTTGGGAACATAGAAACGCAGGTCGCATTCGGGGCGGATTCGCTGAAACTCATGGCCCGCCATACAGAGTTCGTAGATATGCGCGGATTTCAGATTGACGCACAGGGCACTTGCCCCGAATTGCGCGGAGTAGTTCTCGGTTGGCTTCCAACGGATGCAAAACTTACAACGGTGGAGCTCATCAGGCGGATGACCGAAATGCATCATTCGGCCGGCGTCAGGAAGATGTCGTCGTTTGGGTGGAAGAAGGCGGCTGAGTCCACCGCGAGTCAGAAGCCCGGTATCATCATTGGCTGTCCGGAAGCCATGTTGCACAATAAGCGTCCCATCGACATCAGTATGCTGATCCGCAATGGACTGGCGGCGGTTCAGCTTGTGCCTTCCCCGAAGAACGGCGCTACGACCGTCTCTGATCCGCTTGAAGAGGCGCGCAAAGGCGGAGTCATCGCGCTCATACCTCTTGACTTTGGGATGAGTGCACGCATTGAAAAATGGAAGAGTCAGGCGGTGGTTATGACATCGCTTTCAACTTTGGCCGCAACTCCCCCTGACGTACGCGATGGACTGCTCAGAAGCGAAGCATTTGTGGTGATTGAAATGACTTCCGCTCCCGACCTGCAAGAACTTGAGACGATTAAACCGTTTGCAGAGCGGCGGGTTCATATCAACATCCTTCCTGACTATCGTATGAAACGGGAGAACGACGCGCGCGCAATCATTGAACGGCTCTATGAGTTCGGGTTCGATCGCGATGCTATCCTTCAGTTAACCACGGCGAATTTACGGCGTTTTCTGTCGGCACATGCTCAGCCGCAAGGGCACGTGCATGACTGAGAGTCTGTTACTCCGGCTTCAACGAGTCGACGCCGAATTCTATGACTCGCACCGAGTGGAAGCAATTGAAGCTCAACTTGATAGAATTCGAGAGGTGAAGCAGAAGCGCAATGCGGTGATCCTTGCCCACAATTATCAGCGACCCGAGATTTTCGATGTAGCAGACTTCACCGGGGACTCGCTCGGACTCTCGCTAAAAGCCGCACAAGTGAAAACTGCGGATGTGATTGTGTTTTGCGGTGTGCATTTTATGGCCGAGACGGCCAAAGTCGTAAACCCTGAAAGACTGGTATTGCTTCCAAACCTGGCGGCCGGGTGCTCCCTTGCTGACATGGCGACGGCAAGCGCTGTCGAAGCTCGAATCGCCGAATTAAAGAGGATGTATCCGGATCTCGCAGTGGTTACCTACGTCAACACAACTGCGGATGTCAAGGCTTTGTCGGATGTATGCTGTACATCTTCTAATGCCGTCAGTGTAGTTCGGGCGTTGCCTTCCAAACACATCCTGTTTATTCCCGATCAGAATTTGGCCCGTCACGTTGCCTTGCACGTGCCGGAAAAGATGATCATCGCCTGGGATGGATATTGTTACGTGCATCATCAGATCACGCCCGATGTGATACTGAACATGCGAAAGCAGTTCCCGGGAATTAAAATACTGGTACATCCCGAGTGCCGTGACGACGTTGTGGCGCTCGCCGATGCGGCTCTGTCCACTTCCGGAATGGTCGAGTTTGCCAAGCAAAGCAGCGCTGATCAGTTTCTTGCCGTCACAGAATGTGGATTGTCGGACATGCTTCAGATGGAGGTTCCGGAGAAGCAGTTTTTCCGTGCATGCAAGATTTGCCGTTTCATGAAGACCATTTCGCTGGACGATGTGGAGCGCTCACTGGAGCGGCTGCAATTCAAAATTGAACTAAATGAGGATGTGCGCAGGAATGCTTCTCGAGCAATCATGCGCATGTTTGAACTCACCGGAAGCCAGCGCGACAACCTTGCGTTGCCTGCAGATGTGGCTTCCGAATAAAAACTCCTGCCCTAAACCCTTGTGTTATTACCATGGCAACAGAATTTCGTGTCGAAAAGGACTCGCTCGGAGAACTTCGGGTTCCGGTCGAAGCCTACTATGGAGTGCAAACCGCCCGCGCGGTAGATAACTATCCGATTTCCGGCATCAGGCCGCATCCTGTTTTTGTACACGCTTATGCGCATATCAAACGTGCGGCAGCCGTCGTTCACCAGGATCTTGGGTTGCTCGAGCCCGAACGTGCAAAGGCCGTCGTGTCAGCGGCCGATGAGCTGCTATCCGATAAACTGCTTCCGCAAGTTGTCGTTGATGTTTATCAGGCCGGAGCAGGGACATCGACGAACATGAACATGAATGAGGTCATCGCGAATCGCGCCATTGAGCTAATGGGCGGTAAGCGAGGCGACTATTCAAAGCTTAGTCCGAATGATCACGTGAACATGGCGCAGTCGACGAATGACACGTATCCTGCTGCCATGCGCATAGGACTTTGCATGAAGACACCGGATCTTCTGCGCGAATTGGACAGAATGGCTGCTTCGTTTGAGTCGAAGGCAAAGGAATTCGATTCCATCATCAAGTCCGCACGTACCCATTTGCAAGATGCAGTTCCCCTGAGGCTTGGCCAGGAGTTTGGCGGTTACGCAAGTATTTTGCGCAGATGCAGCAAGCGGATTGCAGCGGCCGAGGCCGAACTGCGGCAGTTGAATCTTGGGGCCACGGCGGCAGGAACGGGAATGAACGCCCACCCCAAGTACAGATTCAAGGTTGCTAAAGAGATTTCTGCGCAGACAGGGATTGAGTTTCGGCCGGCCGAAAACTTGTTTGAGGTGACTCAATCGCTGGGAGATTTTCTGCATTTTTCGAGTACACTTAGGCTTCTCGCGCTTGAACTTGCCAAGATCGTTTCCGATCTACGGCTGCTCGCGTCGGGTCCCAGAACGGGTTTTGCCGAGATCACTCTACCGGCTGTTCAGCCCGGTTCTTCGATCATGCCGGGTAAAGTGAATCCATCGATGGCTGAGATGATGAATCAAGTTTGCTTTCAAGTAGCGGGATTCGATTCTACCGTGGCATTTTGTGCGCAAGCAGGACAACTTGACTTGAATGTGATGATGCCAGTGGTTAATTACAATTTGCAGCAGGCGCTGCACGTTTTGGAAACCTCTATAAGGGTGTTTACTGATCGTTGCGTGAGCGGCATTACTGCGGATGCGCTGCGCTGCGAGTACTTCTTCCACACCTCCGTGGGGATGGCGACCATCATGAATACACACATTGGATACATGAAAGCGGCAGAGCTTGCGAAGGAATCCGTCAAGCGAAATGTGTCCATCGTCGACCTCATCCGCGAGCACAAGCTGTTAACCGAGGATCAGTTGAAGGAGATTCTTGACCCCATAAGGCTGACCGATCCTGATCAGCAACCGCTTGGCGGCGTCGGGGCAGGCGGCGGATGAGAATGGCCGAAACCCCAATCAACATACCATCTCAAATCAGCAATAACTCACATGTCCAAGACTTTTAAGCTTAGTACCGAGATCTTTGCTCCGTCGAACCGTGTCTGGGAGACACTCACGACGTCTAAAGGGCTGGCCAATTGGTTTTGCGCAACTCCAAAACTCGAGGAACGCGCGGGCGGAAGCTTTGAATTCCACGGAAATTTTGTCTACGGATGGCGAGATGGAATTGAGTTTAAGAGTCGGATTACCGCATTTACGCCCGAGAAGGAATTCGGATTCGAGTTTCCGCTGCACCATGTCAATGGGTCGACGACCAAGGGTACTGCTCACTTTGGACTTGAGTCAAGCGGCCGGAATACGAACCTGAAGTTTCAGTATACGTATGACACTTCAGGCGATCTTCATCCACTGGCCTGGAACGACATTTGGGCATACTACCTGAATGTTATTACCAATGTCAGCGAGCATGATTATCACGAACCCGGTTTGTTGTTCGATTTCAGCCGCCCCTGGAAGGGAAACATCAAGCATGTGATATACATTACAGCTAATCCGGACACCATTTTCGACTTTTTGTGGAAACCAGAGTGTCTTGCAAAGTACTTCACACCTGCAAAGTTGTTTGAGCCTGAGGAAGGTGGTCGCATTGATTTTGGTTGGGGGCAGGGTGAAGGACCTTCGCGAGTGATTGGCTTTGAGCCTCCTTATGAGCTTGTCTATGATTGGCCCGTGCATCAAGACGGTGAGATTCATATCGGGAAAGTCAAGTGGATTTTGGAACCGGAAGGGCGACAAGTCCGGCTGGTGCTGCAACAACAGGACTTCGGTCCGAATGTTGATCACTTCAAGACTGGAGAGGCGCTCGGTTGGGCCAATATGTTGCTTGAGATCAAACGCCTGATTGAAAGTGGGCGACCCGCTCTAAACCTTGCCGCTACGATTGAAAACGCTTGATCTGGGTGATTGAGCGTTACTGAGTATATTCTGCTTGCCGTCGGTGCGTTGGCCACATCGACAGTATCTGGTATCGCCGGCGTCGGCGGTGGAATGATCTATCTGCCGTTATTGACAGAGATAGTGGGTGTGAAATCGGCAGTCGTCTACCTTTCTGTTCTACTACTGGCGGGAAACACTTCGCGGGCGTGGTTCTCGCGAGCGCATATTGATTGGCAGGTCTTAGGGCATTTTTTTCTCGGTGCCATTCCTGCGGCTCTGGTAGGAGCACTTTTCTATACCGTCCTACCCGCATTCTGGATCAAGAAGGCGCTTGGGCTCTTCCTGTTGAGTTACGTGGCACTGGGTTTCACGAAATCGGAATGGCCTAAGAGCGCAACCTTGCGTACCATGACCTGGATGGGCATTCCTGCCGGATTCACATCCGCAGTGGTCGGTGGATCTGGACTGATCATGGCTCCGTTTCTGCTGAGGTATGGTTTGGTGAAAGAGGCTTTTCTCGGTACTGAAGCGGTTGCTGCGGCCAGCACACACATTGCGAAGATCGGTGTATGGGGCGGTGCAAAGTTACTTACACTGAGTGATTTTGCCTTACTAGCACCGCTTTCGTTGTTCATGATTGCGGGGTCCTATATCGGCAAGAGACTGGTCAGCCGGATGCGCGTAAGGGTTTTTCGAATCATTCTACTTGCACTCATGGCAATCATCGGCGTGCGATTTCTCGTTTTCTAACCTGACGGACAGTGAAACAAAATACTCCCTCAAACTTGGTACTGCTTTGTCTGGCGATTGTCACCATCTGGCCATTTGCTCAGACCGTCGCAGCACAGAGTCAAACGCTGGATTTGCTGGCAACCCCACCGGGGTTCAAAAGAGTGCCCGCTGCTGTCTCAAGTTTTGCCGCATCTCTTCAAAAAATCGAAATCGTTCGCGATACCGTCATCACTTCGGGCGACGGCAAACGACTGCTTTGCCGGGATGAGAAAGTGGCATCTACCCGCATTCTGCCGTTCGATAACAAACGTGATACAGGAGTCGACGGCATTGTCCGACTGTGGGGCGAATTCGCATGGAAGCGCGGGTCAACAGACAAGATTTCATTCCCGCTCGACAACGGACAAGTGGCAAAATGGTCTGAATGGAAAGACGGATTGCGCCCGAGAGAATCAGGTGGTCGATTTGTTTTCACTCAAGTGACGACGCCAGATGGCGGCTATGGAAATTACATGCGTTATCTTTCGTTCGTAGCCGAGGAAATGGGCGCGCTGGCCCTGAAGCGCGAGAGCAGCATCATCACGGATGATTCGCTCGCGGTTGGAGACATTGCGGTGGCGGTGACGAATTCAAATGAAAGCCGTGTCGCATTGATTCTTGACGTTTGTAAAGGACCACGCGGTGAAAAACTGTTCCTGGTCGGAACGTCCGGTACACCGAGCGCGATATTCTACATCCCGCGTCCCTATTCGCCCGTACAGGGCTTCGACGAGTGGTTCACGCTTGATGGTCTGAAGTGGATGGTAGGAGAAGGTGCCCGGGTTGACATGCGCAGAGTATCACTGAAATAGCTCATGCATTGGTTTACTGTCGGCATTATTGCATCATTGCTTTACGGGCTTTGTGCCGTACTTTTCAAGTACCTGATGGAGGAGCGGTTCCTGCACGGCTCCGCTTCATGGGCATTGATCGGCATCGGCATCGGGATTGTGATTTGCGGATGGATTGGCACGCGAGTTTGGCCCGCCGACGCTGATCAGGAAACTGTGAAAGCGGTCGCATGGGCCCTGCCGGTCGGTGTCGTCAATGGCTTGGCAACTCTCTTGATCATGCGGGCGTTGCAATCGCCGGCAACCAATGTCAGTCAGCTTGTGCCGATTTACAATACGAATACCCTGGTGGCCTTCATTCTGGCCATTGTACTGTTCCGTGAGTTCCCGATGGGCATGGATCTGCTGCGAAATCTTGCAGGCGCATTGTTGATCGTGGCAGGAACAATCCTGATCGGCATTCGATGACGTGACGTAGTTTGGAATTCTCGTGAAAGAAAAAAACCGCGGCAGTGCCGCGGTTTTTTTGTATACCTGTGATTGTCTGAGCTACTTGCTGGTGAGCCTCACCCGAGGCGGCAAGTCTCCCACCGCGCAGACTTCGAGTTTTTGACCACTTCCCAGAGCGCAAATCGTACTCTCGGTGAGCGGGCCGAATCGGATTGGAGGGAAACTCCAGCCGCTTCGAGTTGGAAATGCAACAGAAACTGAAGGGCGAACTTCCGTACCCGGACAACCGCGGCGCGACGATGTAACGAGGAAAGAGTCGGCGCCGGAAGGTGAATAGATCACGGCACTCTTTTCCCAAGGAATCTCAGCAGAACTTGAACTGCGAAGAGAAATATCCAACTGCATGAGCGGCGTGATCAACTCCTTCGGAATCTGAGTTTCCATCGCACGGAGCTGGTGCAATGCCTGCGGGTTATTCGGGTCAACAACTACACGTGGACCTGGTGATTCAATACCTGAGGTCGCTTCTTCCTGCCCCTTGTAGTGGTTCACTTGAACCAAATTGAAGTTTATCGTCGACTTATTGTTACTGGTCTGTGCTGGAAGCAAACTCGCCCAGAACAGACAGATAACTAAGGCAAATGCGGCTTTCATGGATTGTCCTCGGATGATATGTTGTTTCCCAATTGCAACCCACATGCCTCGTTTAACGGTGACGCAGTCACCTAGTAAATACAATGTGTTGGAATGGAGATTTTGCCCTCCACAACGCAAGGAAACCGCTTTATGCACGGGTGTCCACTGGCGCATTGCCCGGCTCCTTTTCGTCAGTCCTGTCACTTGTCTCGACCGACGCGCTACCATTCGACATAGCCCCGGTTGAAAAGTCAGTTGTCTTTTCTGCTCCCAGAAACTCTCGGAGCTTGTCTCCTTCGAGCACCTCTATCTCCAAGAGTCGCTGTGCCATGTCCTCGAGTAAGGGACGATGCTCAGTCAAGATTGCAAGGGCTTTCTTGTAGCAGACGTCCACTATCTCCTTGATTTCGGTGTCAATCAACTCGGCAGTCTTTTCACCATGTATGTCTTCTTGCGACGCGAACGGCATCTCTCTATTGGAGCCCTGGCGCCTGCGGTAGACGACCTGGCCGAGCACCTCGGACATACCATAGTCCATGACCATGGCGCGGGCCATGGCGCTGACTTGCTGCAAGTCACTGTACGCACCGGAAGTCACTTCATTGTATATGATCTGTTCCGCGGCACGACCGCCCAGTGCGGATGTGATGCGATCCAGAATCTCCTCTTTGGTGATCAAGTATTGCTCATCAGTGGGTAAGTAAAGAGTATGCCCCAGCATCGAAACTCCGCGCGGGATTATGGAGACGCGGTGGACAGGATCAGTATGCTTGAGTTTTGCACCGACAATCGCATGGCCGCACTCATGATAGGCAATCTTTTCTTTGACTTTCGGCGTAAGTACGCGACTACGACGTTCAATACCGGACATTTCCCTGTCTACGGCCTCCTCGAGCTCTGCCATCTCTATTTCTTTTTTGCCCCGACGAGCCGCAAGTAACGCCGCTTCATTGATCGCGTTCGCGAGATCGGCACCGGCAAATCCGGGAGTGCGCGCAGCAATCACGCGAAGATTCACGTCCGGACCTACCTTTTTGCCGCGAATATGCACTCTGAGGATGGCTTCCCGCCCGTCGATGTTAGGCGGATCCACAACAACCTGGCGGTCGAATCTACCGGGTCTCAAGAGAGCCATATCCAGAATCTCCGGTCGATTCGTTGCGGCCATGATGATCACCCCCTTGGTGCTCTCGAATCCATCCATTTCGACCAGCAGGGCATTCAAAGTCTGTTCGCGCTCATCGTGGCCGCCCCAAGGATTGGATCCGCGCGCTTTACCCAGTGCATCCAACTCATCGATGAACACAATACACGGGGCCTTCTGTTGTGCCTGCTGAAAGAGATCACGAACACGAGCGGCACCTACTCCGACAAACATCTCGACAAAATCAGAACCGGAAATTGAGA
>CAZVXJ010000105.1:0-9657 GCA_964631675.1 uncultured Alphaproteobacteria bacterium | reverse complement strand
ATATGTTCGTGCCGCTTGACAAGGATACACGGCTCGAATACACGATCGAAGAAGCGATCGACGTCATCATCAAGGGCACCTCTAAGCTTGGACCGGAGTACACTGATGCCATGAAGAAAGGCTTTGACAGCCGCTGGGTGGATGTGTATGAAACGGCAGGCAAGAGATCGGGAGCCTATTCTTGGGGAAGTTATGCCAGCCATCCGTACCAGCTGACGAACTTCAACGGTACGTTTGATGACATGTTCACGCTCGCGCATGAGTTTGGTCACTCCATGCACACCTATTATACGTACAAGCATCAGCCGTATATCTATTCGGATTACACGATTTTCGTGGCTGAAGTTGCGAGTACGTTCAATGAGTCGTTGTTGATGGACTATCTGATCAAGAAGGAGACCGATCCGAAGAAGAAACTCTATCTGGTCACGCAGTACATTGACCAGATTCGCGGCACTTTGCTCACGCAGGCCATGTTTGCCGACTTCGAGCTGAAGATGCACCGCACCGCCGAAGCCGGCGACCCGCTCACGTCAGACAAGCTCGGCGAGCTTTACATGGGCACGATGAAGGACTTCTATGGTCCGCGCTTCGGCTATGATCAGCAGTATGCCTACACGTGGATTAGAATTCCGCACTTCTATCGCGGTTTCTACGTGTACAAGTATGCGACGTCCTATTCCGCCGCACAGGCATTGTCCAAGCGGGTGATCAATGGCGGGCAAAAAGAGCTGGACGATTATCTGGGATTCATTTCGGGCGGCTCGTCGAAGTATTCGCTCGATCTTCTGAAAGGTGCAGGCGTGGACATGAGCAAGCCCGATGCAATCGTGGCCGTGATGGAGAAACTCGGTCAGCTTGTGGATGAGATGGAAGTGCTGATGAAGCAGACGAAGATGATCAAGAGCTGATTTTTTCCCTGTGACTAATTGGAAAGCGGGCGACCCCAGAGGGTCGCCCGCTTTTTCTTGAAGTTCACCGCGCTCTTGCTTGCAAAGCATAGTAAACATCAGATTGTGACTATGAGCGCCAAGTAGTTACTCCGTGCACGGGACTTTGTCCTTGGTATCGCCGCTCAGACATTTGGGCGGCGATTCTCTTTCTTCAGGCGAGCCCGTTCAGCACCCCAACATGCTTAATTAACAACATAATGCGCCATTATACATAATTACGCTTCGTTTCAGCGATTGAATATTTTGAGATTCTAATCGCAAAGTATTGACGAAACACCTTTTCAGTCGTATACTTATGGTGCTAGATTCTGTATCCTGCAACAGAAAGTAATGCGCACCCTATTCGCTTGCCTCCTATTGGTTTTGCTGGCTTTCAGCTTGTCCTGGGCCGTGCCCAAGGATGATGACGGACAGCCGCTCCTCCCTCGCGGACCGGCTCCGCACGAGGTCGGAGTGCCGCGCCTGCCCGCACTGACGGTAACCCCACCGCCAGCTGAGGGCGTGCGGGCGGTAGCGGAGTGGGAGGAGATCGAAGCTCTGATGGTGCGCTGGCCGAACTCGGTGAGCTGGAATCTGCTCTGGTCGCAGTTTCTGGCCCCCGTGGCGCTCGATCTGAAAATCTATGTTTTGTGTGCCACGACCAATCAGTCGAACGCGGCGCGAAACTATTTTATTTCGCACAACGTGCCGATCGACTCAATGGTCTTTGTGGTACAATCTACCAATTCAGTCTGGATTCGTGACTACGGGCCGTGGTGGGTGTGGCGGCAGAGCAGTTGGGACCGCGGTATTGTGGACTGGATCTACAACAGGCCGCGGCCGCAGGACGATGCCGTCCCCGAGTGGTTTGCAACGGCGAATGGATTCCCTTACTATGGGCCCAACCTCGTGTTCACCGGCGGGAATTTTATGGTGGACGGGTGGGGCAGAGGCTTTTGCAGCGAACTGGTGTTCGACGAGAACGGCACAGCGGTGGACACCATAGCCGAACTCGACAGTGTGATGAATTCGTTCATGGACCTGGATACCGTCTACACATTTCCGCGGTTTTTCGGCATTGACCACATTGATATGTCGATGAAATTGCTCAATGATCACACAGCAATTCTCAATCAATATCCCCCAGGTAATGCCTTCAATGTCGTGATGGACAGCTGCGAGGAGATTCTTACCGGCATTACTAATCCGTTCGGACAACCTGTCAGTGTGACACGCATTGCCACGCCGTCGTGGTCGGGAAATGTCCCCTACACCTACACGAACGGCATTTTTGTAAACCGGAAAGTCCTGATTCCGATTTACAATCGAGCGGAAGATGCCGCAGCTTTGGCCACCTGGCGGGCGTTGCTTCCGGGTTATGAGGTGTTTGGATTCGATTGCAACTCCATTATTGCGTCGCAGGGCGCTATTCATTGTGTGGTGAAAGAGGTCTCGCATCGAAGCCTCATCCGTATCGAATATGCGCCGCTTCCCGACTTCTGTATGCATCCGAGTCAAGCCACAGTTCGAGCGCGCATTACAAGTCTAGGCACGCTGGACAGCGGTCAAGTCATGCTGTACTATGCCGTTCACGAAGAAGGGCCGTGGTATCAAACCCTGATGACACAAACAAGTGCCGATTCGTTTACTGGCACTATCGAACCCGTTATCGCGAACATTCCGGTCTACTACTACTTGCGCGCACAGAATGTTGAAGGCAATTGGACGACGATGCCGCGATACGGACCTGAAGCCCACTATGAGACGCGGTTCATTTCCGCTGAACCCATGCCGCCGCATGGCCTCAGTGTGAATTCAACTACGACCGGGCTTGAATTACGATGGGACAAAGTCGGTTTTGACGTAAACAATGTGCCAATCGGGAATTTGACTTATCGCATCTATGGCTCTGCGAACGTTGACTCGGTCGTTGCCCCCGCGAATCTCCTGTTGGAAACAGGTGAGAACAATGCCAAACTGTTCGAACGGATATCTGATCTGCCGGGCAAGCTCTTCTTTCAGGTGACGGCATCAACTCCGTAATGTGATGCGATATGTCCTTGCAGATATGAATGAGGCCCGCACCTGCGGGCCTCAACTTTTCACCATCTCATCGGATGGTCAATCGGGCGCTTGCTGCATCTGTCTCACCGTACGTGGACCGCCGTAAACAAACTGCGTGTAAACCTGAATCAAGCTTGCTCCCGTACCCAAGAGCTCAGACACGTGTGTCGGAGTCGAGATACCGCCAACGGCGATGATCGCATGCCGGTTAGGCAGGTCATTCCGGAGCAGCTTGACAAGTTCGATCGTTCGAGGATAGAGCGGTGAGCCGGATAGTCCGCCGCGAGGCAGTGATGCAGCGGCGGCGACGAGTTCTCTGCGTATCGTGGTATTTGCGGCTACTATTCCCGCCAGATCAAGTTCCTTTAACAGTGCTGCAATCGCATGAATGTCATCGTCGGCTAGGTCGGGTGCTATCTTAATAAGCAGCGGCCGATTGCCGGTCCGCGCAAGGTGATTCTTCGATGGCTCGATAACCGATCGCAGCCGCGCTGCAGTTTGCAGGTCACGTAGTCCCGGTGTGTTAGGAGACGAGACATTGATCACAAAGTAGTCCGCAAGATCCTTAAAGCGGGCGATCACCCGGAAGCAATCATCGCCTGTCTTCTCCGCAGGAGTATCGGCATTCTTGCCGACATTCACGCCGATCGGTATTCGAACGAGATCGCGGGTTCGCAGGCCATCCAGCCTTTGGGCAACGGCAGCAGCCCCCTCGCCCGGAAAACCGAGCGCGTTTACCAGCGCGCGGGATTCGGGAAATCGCCAGATTCGGGGTTTGTCATTTCCCGGCTGGGGACGAGGCGTGACTGTTCCAACCTCAATGAACGAAAACCCCAACGCTTGAATTGCCGGCACCGCGCGGGCATTCTTGTCGAATCCTGCTGCCAGGCCTATTGGGTGATTAAACTCCAATCCCATTGCATTCACAGGGCTTCGTACGGTGCTCCCTGCCATGAAGCTCAAAATGTGACGTCCGACGCTGAAGGATTGCAGAAAACATAGCCAATCCAAAACACGTTCATGCACCGTTTCCGGATCAGATCTGAAAAGTATTTGCTTTGCAATCGAGTACATGTAGCTTTTGCCTAAAATCTGATTCCGGTGGAGATAGACGATTCCATCTCGCCCTCACGATTCCACTCCACCGAGCATTCAAGCAAATGCACGTATGGCATGCGAAACAGCAACCCTGCACCATATCCCAGGCCTTCCCAGTGCATGCCGTCCAATTGCTGTCGAAATCTCTCAATGCCACCAACCACCGTCACGCCCCAGGGAATTCTCTTGCCGAGACTGCCGAGCGAACGCACATTGTAGTGCGATTCGCGAATCACCGGAATACGCAGTTCAAACTGACCGGACAATTCTTCGGCGGATTCACGTTTTATGGTTCGATATCCACGGTACCCCTGGTTGAATCCGCTGAAGTTATGTGCCCAGCTCGGAGTCTGGTGTGAAGAAGTCGCTGCATAGATGCGCAGGGCAACGACCGGCGGCCGGTGGTGCGGCCCAAGCAGTGAGAATTGTGGCAATCCCCAGTATCCACGCAGGTCGTAGTATGAGCGGGTAAATGTCTCTGTCCCAAGCCCAAGATTAGTTCTCACGGCAGCGAGCGCACCGCGAGTCGGATACCACTCGACATCGCGATGATCGAGCAGCAGGTACGGAGACCACCAGAATATGTTGAACGATCGCCCTTCCGCAGGCCATGAATCTTCCTGCTTCACCTGCTGATATCGGAAATCGGCACCAATTTGTGACGGCACTCCTCGCCGTGTACCAATCTCCAGCGATGCCCGGCGACTTCGCAGCCGTCGTGTTGAATCGAAAACCGCCGCATGACGGTCCGAAATTCGCAGGTCGACGAGTGCCGCAAAACATGCCAACGGCAATTTGGGACTCAGCCAGCGGGATGTGTACTCAACGGAAAATCCTTCTGCCGCTCCGAACTGGGCGAAGGCTTCCAACTTTGCTCCGCTCCCGCGAAAGTTCAGGTGTGTCGCACCGACATAGATTGTGGCGATGTCCAGAAAGTCGGATGTGCTATGCACGTCACCCAATTGGCCTTCGGTAAAACTGACGGAAGCAATCGGGAGTAGCGGCCATGCCTCGGTTACTTGAACTTTGACGGTATCCGTCGAGTCCACCGAAACGCGAACCTCGTTGAAAAAGTTAAGATTGGACAGCCTTCCACGCACTTTCTCCAGATCAGAGGTCGCAATCACGGAGCCGCGAAGCCATTGAAATTCCCGCTCTACAACCCAGGGCTTGGTGCGGCGAAGTCCTGTGATCGAAATGCCCCGCACATCCAGTGAATCGGCGATCGAAGTGCACGTGCACGATGCCGTCACCAGCAGCAGTAGTAGTGCCTTCATTTCAGTGCCATGCCCATTGCATCAACAACTCAAACAATGACTGCTGCGTCCCTTTTTGCTGTGCGCTCAGACGGAGCCAATCGAGCAGGCGATACTCAACGGTTACCTCCTGTCCCGATTCAATACTCTCCACAGGCTGAAGGACGCGCACGAACAGACGGTCAGTCACATAAGTTCCCACTTCGAGTTTTCCGGCGGAGAGATTATCGAGACCGCCTTCACCCTGATGAAACTCAAATACGTCTAATCCGGCGGCTTTGCCGATCAACTGTGATGCCTGGCCAATTCCCGCGGAGGTGACCGATTCGACATCCAGCGCGCCCGAGGCTCCGGATGTCATCAAGTAGAGTGCATTGTCAGGCGACAGTTTGATCAGAGTATTTTGTGCGGTGCCTGTCAATGTGATAGTGATCGTCGTATCGTTCCTCGTCTTGTAGGTGGCAACAATGTTCAACCTTGGATCATTCGCAGGTCCGTCAAACGTGACGTAACTCAATTGTTGGTCCACTTTGAAGTCCCGTCCAAAATACTCGGCCTTGCCCTGCCGTACCCGCACCTCTCCGACAATCTGCGGCTCGAGTTTGGCATCCTTGGTTATGGTCAGATCTCCGCTGAGTTCAATGTTCAGGCCGCTGCCTCTGAGCCAAAGATTTCCGGGGAAACTTGTCTTGATGTCGAGAGACATAGGCTCATAGATTTCTCTTACAAGAAACCCCTTGCGGGCGGTCGTGTCGCCTCGCAGCAGTGCAAGTTCCTTCTGCAGATCAATTTCCTCGATCTGCTTTCCGGTCGCCTGTGTAATCCGATACAAGCCTTCGTCGAGTTCAATGTCTCCGGATGCAAACAGTCGATCCAGCGGACCCGAAATACTCGCATGCCCCGAAATGCGCCCCTGTTTAGTGGGTGAATTTACCACTTCGAAGTTCTCAAAGTCAAGACTGAGATCGACTGCCTTTGGCAGCGGAAAAGACATCGCAAGCCAACCGGAACCGTTCACACTGCCCTCGGACTCGGCATGAAATCGGTGTACCTGTAACGTATCCGATGCGAACTTGCCTTCGATGCTAAGCTTTTCGTAGTTCACCCCAACACGCGGATCCCGGTAGATTCCATCCCGCACTCTAAAGTCTCCATACCAGTTTGGATGGCTTGGCGAACCGATAATTGTTGCTTCGGCCGAGATGTAGCCGCCGAGCCGCGTTCCGAATGCCATGTAAGGTTCAGCATATCTCAGCGGCTGCTCCCTGAGTGATGCCTGGCCAAACATGGGTAAAGAAGAGTTTAGCGTGAAGCCACTGTCGAGGGACAGCGTTGCCGGCAGCGTTCCATGAACGACCAATAATGTGTCATTATACCAGGTAACCGTTCCATCTATAACAGCATTAACCTCGCTGACACTTGCACTCAGTACTAACTCGTCCGCGATGTAGTTTCCTTCATAGCGCATACTGTCGGTCGTTAGGCTGATGTCACCGATCAGATGATCGTGAGTTCCGGACAGCAACAAGCGGGCATTGAGCGTGGTTTCCGGCAATCTTAGCTGGAAGAGGCGGGTAGCATCCACCGTCTTGACACCGGAGAGTTCGAGCACAAGGTCTTGTTCGCCGCGCAAGGCAACTGTGCCGCTGGCGAGAAGCGTGGCGACTGGACTCCTGACCAAAAGCGCATCGACGGTCAACCGCTCCCCATCCCAGGTGAAGATACACGGGTCGTCAATTTTGGAAACAATGCCGTAAGTGAGCGCGTTCATCGAATTCACTCTCGCGCGAAGGGGATGCTCGAAAGGATGCAGCTCGACCACAGAAGTAAGCTGCAGCGTGTCACTGCGCGCCCACAGGCGCAGGTCGGCCGAGAGGCTGTCCAGTGTTCCATGAACGATGGTACGCAGCGAATCGAATTGCAATTCTCCGTACGAGAGATTCCTGGAGTTCAGTGCGGCACTCAGTGCTCCCGTTGAGTGTTGATAGCTCATTATACGCGCGGAGAGCATTTGAATGGATGATTCATTCCACGTTGCATTGGAAAGGTGAAGGTTTCCGCTGACGGCTATGTCGGTTGAATCTGCGCTGATGAAGTAAACTGTTGCGAGTGCGTCCGCTTGCAGATCACCGGAAAGGCTATCCAGAATAGGAAACAAAGCATGAATCAAATCAACATTGGTCAAATCGCTTGCAATAATCTGCACGGACATTTCCACCGACGAGTCCAGTGAACCATCCGCTTCGCCCGTAATCATTGCGCCTGGCAGTGCGAGATCGAAGCTGTCGACCCGCACCTCTCGTCCGTCCAGCGATCCGATCAGATACAGACTGTCACCGTGGATCGAACCGAGTGAAAGCGAGTGAAGATTCACGCTCACACTAATCTGAGGGTCTGGTGAGGCGATATTCATTGCATTCAATGCAACGGTTCCATAGAGTGGTGCGAGCGTGTCGGGGATTGCTGAACTGAATGCTCGAAGTTCAAGTCCCTCTAACCGTGCGGTACCTTCCATCCGCATAGTCTTCGGATCAAATCCGGTCAACTTAGCACGAACATCGGCATCGCCATTCGCTGAAGCCACCGTTAGGTCCGCCACCGCCACTGAGTCTCGTGTTAAAATACTGCCGTGGATAGATTCGGCCCGGTAATCACCGTAGGTCGGTGCGGCGAGAGCCAGTTCAACATTCCATCCGTTCAGAGGTGATGAACTCTGCACTTTGGTGAATTGAATGTCACCGTTCAGGAGTAGGTCGGTTGTATCACGTAGAATCACAGCGGGCTTGAAGTCGACGAGTCTCAGCTTCCCTGCGACAGTATTGAAGTCAAGAGAAGCTGCAGTGCTAATGTCGAATTCGCATCTCCCGACTGCACTGCTCGCAGCGAATCCCTTTGCTAGCAGTGAATTAGCCGCAGTGGCGGCGGCAATATGGCCGGTCAGCGTGCCAAGTTCTGGGAAGGGGTCTGGTAACGTGCTGGCGAAGCTCGAATCAATCATGAAGCCAATGATCAAGTCCTCGATTTGATATGCGGTGTCTACTCTCAGGACAGCGCGTGCGTCGAAGCGAAATTGAGCCAAGGCATCAAATGTCGCATCGGAAATTAGACGAGTAGAGTCAAGAGCGACACTCCCGGCAAGAGTCCAGTCATGGAATGACAGGGAGAGTGTGTCTTCTGCATACAATTCGAACCGGTTTCCTGTGATCGCCATGTCGTCGATGGATACACTCCATGCCGGCGATGCAGCTACCTCAGGATGCGGCGTCGAAGGCGGCGCAGTGAAGTTCGATTCTATTGAAGCCTTTCCTGAACTGTCAAACTCGATTCGGCATTGTAGATCCTTGACACGAAGTGAACGGATCTGCACGCTGTTACGCAGCAGCGGCAGCCAACTCAAAGACACGTTTACGCTTCCGGCTGAAATCAAAACTGCTCCGGTCGAATCCAACAGGCGAATATCTTGCATGGATACTTCACCGCCCAAAGTTGCATGAACAGTGCCGAGTTCGATTGCTCCCGGTAACTGACGATCCACACTTCGTAGCACCCGGTGTGCAATAGCTGTTTGTCCATATTGTGACAATAAGACCTCAACCACCAATCCGGGTATTGCCAACAGGAGCAGAAGGAAAAGTATCTTGCGGGCACGCGGAGTCATTAGAATGGCGTTCCCAACGATAGGTGGAAGGCGAATGGCGGCTCGCCATACGGATTGAGGCGAAGCTGGTAGCCAATATCTGTTCGAACCGGGCCGACCGGTGTAAGAAATAGCAGGCCAGAACCTGCCGTGGTGTACAGATCAAGCGGACGAAGGTCAGACTGGCTGGACCAGACATTTCCTGCGTCAGCAAATACCGCAAGACTTACCGGTCCCCAGATATTCTGGCGAATCTCCATACTTCCGCTGAGTGCAATGTCGCCTCCAATAGCCGTCCTGGCTTCATCATCGGCGCGCGGAGAGAGAGACTTTGGCTGCCAGCCGCGAACCGAAGAGGGTCCACCGAGATAGAAGCGTTCTTCAATCGGTGTGCTCTCTGTTTCGCGCAATGGTTCCATGTACCCGAACTGGCCCCGGGCAGCTAACACGGTAAAGCGACCTCGGGAACGCTGCACCGAACCTTGAATCACGGCTCGCCACCAGCGTACATCTGTCTTGTACACGAGTCCTGATTCGGTAAATGTCATTCCAAGCAGATGTCCTTGTCGGGGTACAAGCGGATTGTCTCGTGTGTCCCAGGAAAAGGAGAGATTCTCGGAGGATGTGAAGTAACTGGTCTGCGGATTCTGCGCTCGAAGTGAATCCAATT
>CAZVXJ010000104.1:0-9683 GCA_964631675.1 uncultured Alphaproteobacteria bacterium | reverse complement strand
GATTTCCTGAGTGCTTCAGTCGATAGCGTCGTGCCGGGGCAGTCTATTGAGCCGACAATCAAAATCTACTTGTCAGAGGGGGAACTTTCCACCGTCAGAATTGTTCGTTGGCACGGAGACAGCTCGCGGGTGACGCCGTCACTTGTCAGGCGCGCGAAGATTTTTGAAGGCGCAGTATTCCGCTGGACGAAGTTGGATGACGATGTAGAGATGTTGCTGGATTGTTTTGATGTCTCAGGTTATCCTTTTGCAGCGGTTGAGATTGAGCGAGTTGATGTGGATCCGCTGAACCATGCGGTCGATGTGTGGCTGAAATTGAATAGTGGACCATACATCACCATTGATTTTGTTTCCTGCTTAGGAAACCACACCACGCGGACGGAATATCTGGAGCGACAAACCAGGCTAAGGCAGGGCGAACGGTTTGACGCACGACGATTGGAGAATGCCCGGAGGAACATTTCAAAACTCGATTTTATCCGCCGTGTGATGACTCCTGCTATTGTGGTTAATTCTGCGGGACAGTCGGGCGTGCAATTCGAAATTGAGGAAGCTCCGTCCACTCGGATCGATGCGGTTGCCGGGTACTTGCCCCAGACAGGGAATCAGTCTTCCAGCGTGACCGGACTGGTTAATCTTGATTTTCTCAATCTGTTCGGAAGCGGCAGAAAAGCACATGTGCACTGGGGGCGGCCTTCAGGCTCTGTTCAGTCGATTGAACTGTCTTATCTTGAACCATGGGTGTTCAACCAACCCATAGCCCTGCGCGCAGATTTCCTGCAACGCATTGAGGATACTCTGTATGTTCAGCAACATGCAAAATTGCGTTGCGAATATGAATTGTCAACCAATGTTACGGTGTGGGGCGGAGTTAGTCTGGCTTCGACCATCGCAGATTCCACTGCGCGCACTCTGCTGGGAGTAAATCAGTCGAGCACAGTTTCAGCTTTGACCGGGTTTGAATTCGAAACTCTGGATCACCCCACAAATCCTCGCAGTGGAGTGAAATTTGTAACATCGGTTGAATCGGGCCGGCGCGAGCACTACGAGACCGTCGGCACAACTCTCGCCGGCACGTATGAGGTCCGCCGAGGGCAGGCGTCCGCAGAAGTTTGCGTGCCAATAGCTGGGAATTGGATTCTCAATAGTGCCATTCATGCAGATGTACTTGAGTCTGGGGAACCGCAAATTGCAGTGCCCGAGTTGATTAGATTGGGTGGAGCGAGATCGCTCCGCGGCTACCGAGAGGAGCAGTTCTTAGGTACCCGGATTGGCTGGGCAACGGCCGAAATTCGTTATTGGCTAGGGACCGCCTCTCGCGCCTTTGTGTTTTCAGATTTTGGCGGAATCGCGCCACAGCCCGAACCGCTTTCTGGAAGCGAAACGGTTACACTCTATCGGGCATCGGGCGGAGTTGGAGTTCGACTTGAGTCGGGTATCGGCGTCTGGGGAGTTGATTATGCGATTGGACAGGACGACAGACCCTTGAATGGCAAGGTCCATGTTTCTCTGCAAAGCGGTTTCTAGATCTCGCATGTTGTTGTGACATGCGAGTGAATCACCATAAGTTTTTCAAATTTTTCTTGTGAAAAAAGAACTCATTACAAACTCCACGTCATCGGAGACACGTGTCGCTCTGTTAGAGGATGGAGTGCTGGTCAATCTGTTTGTAGAGCGGCCCGAACACGAGCGACATGTAGGTGACATCTACAAGGGCATTGTGCGGCGCGTCATGCCGGGAATGCAGGCGGCATTCGTCGATATCGGTTGGGAAATGGACGGATTCATCCACTTTTCGGATCTCTTTCAGGCAGCAGTCGAAATGGCTGAAGGAATGGAAATGGACGAAGTCTCTATGCCCGAGAAACGTGAAGGGAAAAAGAGAACGTTCAGGCCTCGCCCAGAATTGAAGAGCGGACAAGAGATTCTCGTCCAGATCGTGAAGGAGCCGCTGGGGCAAAAGGGCCCCAGACTGACCTCGCAGGTATCGCTTCCGGGCAGGTTTCTCGTACTTGTGCCCGGCGACAATCTGGTCGGAGTTTCGAAGCGAATTCCCGACTTCAAAGAGCGGCGCAGGCTGAAAGCTATCCTCAAGGAAGTACAGCCAGAGGGATTTGGCCTGATACTTCGAACCGTGGGCGAGGGCAAGAGCGACGACGAAATCAGACGGGACCTGCGGACACTCACAAGGTTATGGAAGATGATCGAAGCGCGGATCGAGACCAGCAAAGCTCCAATGAGGGTTCATAAGGAAGCGCCGATCACATCGAGCATCATTCGCGATCTTTTTGGTTTGGACACTGACCGGGTGCTGGTAGACAGCAAGTCGCTTTACCGTGAGATTCGCGCATATGTGCGAGGCGTCGCACCAGCACAGCTCGAGAGTGTGCAGTTGTATGAGGGCAAGGAGCCCGTATTTGATGCGATGAATGTGGAGCCTGAAATTGAGAAGAGTCTTGCGCGCAAGGTCTGGTTTGGCGGGGGCAGCTATCTCATCATTGAACAAACTGAAGCGGTGGTCACAATTGACGTCAACTCGGGTCGATTTGTCGGCAAGGAGCATCAGGATGAGAACAACCTGCGCGTAAATCTAAAAGCGGTTCAGGAGATTGCCCGGCAGCTGCGGTTACGGGATCTGGGGGGTATCATCATCATTGACTTGATTGACATGGTTGATGAACGCAATCGTCGCAAAGTGGCTGATGCGATGCGCACAGCTCTTAAGAACGATCGCGCGAAATGGGACATTGCGCCAATCTCTCAATTTGGTATCATGGAGATGACGCGTCAAAGAACCAAAGACTCCCTGTTACACACGTTTAATGAGCCGTGTCCGACGTGCGGCGGCAGTGGCCTGGTGGTTGTAAAGGAGTCCGTGGTTACCCAGATTCAATCCTGGGTTCGGCGATTCCGGGCACGAAGCGGGGAAATGGGGCTGACGATCCGGGCAAATCCCGAGGTCGTGGACTTTATCACCAAAGGCCTGAAATCTCACCTCCGCCAGATAATGTGGGATTCGTTCATGTACATCAAACTTGAAGCTGACCCGTTGCTAAAGTTAGAAGAATTCAAGTGTTACAGCTGGAAAAGTAAGCGAGAAGTGACCGATGAGTATCGTGCCAAGGTCACTTGACATTCTGAGAAAATCTGTGTATTTTCATAGGCTACAAGTCAAGGATTAAGTGCAGATGTACGCAGTCTTTAATGTTCTCCCAGGGCGCCAGGTAAAAGGTGCCGCCGGAAGCCTTGTTCGGGTTGACTATATGGAAACCGCGAAAGAAGGCGAAAAAGTAACCTTTGATCAGGTACTCTTGCTGTCTGACGGCAGCAAGGTCCAAGTTGGTGCTCCATTCGTAAAGGCGAAGGTGCACGCTACGGTCGTGGCTCATGGCCGTGACAAGAAGATCATCGTGTTCAAGAAGAAACGCCGCGTCGACTACCACAAGATGCGTGGACACAAACAGCGCTTCACGACGCTGAAAATTGACTCCATCGAGGGCTAAGCTATGGCACACAAAAAAGGTCAAGGTTCATCCCGGAACGGTCGCGATAGCCAGCCGAAAATGCTTGGTGTCAAGCGTTTTGCCGGGCAGCTTGTTAGCGCCGGTGAAGTGCTCGTGCGGCAGCGCGGATCTGTGATAAAGCCCGGACTCAATGTCGGTATGGGCAGGGATCATACGTTGTTTGCGCTGAAACCCGGTGTCGTCAGATTCTCGACGGCTACCCGTGCACAAAAGAAATCCTGTCACATTACGCCCGCGGAGAGCTAAGAGGGGCTGTAGTGTCCCCTTCAATTTGTCTGAATTTCTGCTTCGCGCGGCCATCCACATGGGCCGCGCGAAGTCATTCTGTCCGTTTGTATTGCTTTCTTATCGATCTCACCTCTCACCTCAACACCCCTAATATCCCATGAAGATCACAGTCATCGGTGCGGGTAATGTCGGCGCCACCTGCGCCTACATTCTCGCTGACAAAGGTATTTGCAAGGAAGTCGTCATCGTTGACATTCTGGAGGGCATCCCCCAGGGAAAAGGTCTCGACATGTACGAGGCGGCTCCCGTGCAGGGCTACAGCACTGTCGTTCGCGGATCCAACAGTTATGAAGATACCAAGAACTCGGATATCATCATCATGACGGCGGGTAAGCCGCGCCAGCCTGGAATGTCCCGCGACGACCTGCTGAATGCGAACCTCTCGATCATCAAAGATGCGATAGCGCCCGCCGCGAAGGCATCGCCGAATGCATTTATCATTGTCGTGTCCAATCCGCTCGACGCTATGTGTTACGCAGCCCTTAAGATATCCGGATTCAAAGCGGAGAAGGTTTTTGGCATGGCGGGAATACTCGATACGGCGCGCTACCGCACCTTCATTGCAATGGAGCTGGGCGTCTCCGTGCGTGATGTCTCAGCAGTAGTACTTGGAGGCCACGGCGACACAATGGTGCCGCTTCCCCGACTGACAACAGTAGGTGGTGTACCGTTATCCGCTTTGATTTCGCAGGAGAGAATAGATACGATTGTTCAGAGAACTCGCGACGGTGGGGCAGAAATCGTAAAATACTTGAAGACAGGTTCTGCTTTTTATGCACCTGCTGCTGCAGCCGTTGAGATGGTAGAGTCCATTGTGCTGGATCAAAAGCGGGTTCTCCCTTGCGCAGCCTGGCTAAAGGGACAGTACGGGATGAAAGACCTCTACATGGGTGTCCCTGTCATCATAGGCCGTGGCGGTGAGGAAAAAATTCTTGAGATTCCGTTTAATGCCGACGAGCGCGCCATGTTTGAAAAATCTGCGGATGCAGTGCGCTCGATCATTACCGCCACTGGACTGTAATCTTCACTCAAATGGAAGCAATGGAGTGAAAATGAAGACCGTTGGAGTTGTTCTATCGGGATGCGGATTTCTTGATGGTGCTGAAATCTACGAATCCGTCCTTACGCTGCTTCATTTGGACCGGCAGGGACTTGCTTATCAGTGTCTGGCACCGGACATTTCGCAGATGCATGTGATAAATCACCATTCTGGTGATGTCAGTCCCGAGTCCCGCAATGTACTGACGGAATCCGCTCGTATCGCACGCGGCAAGATTGAACCGCTTGATGATGCGTGGGTCGAGAAACTCGATGCTGTGATTTTCCCCGGCGGTTTCGGAGCGGCAAAAAACTACTGCGACTATGCGGTAAAAGGCGATAGTTGCATGATCAATCGGAATGTGGAGTCGTTTATGCGCTCAGCGGTTAAGGCTCGGATTCCGATTGGTGCCATCTGTATCGCTCCGCTCGTGTTGGCTCGAGCACTGACTGGCACTGGCATTCGGGCAAGACTTACCGTCGGATCAGAGTCGTCGGCGGCAAAGTCAGTCGAACAGTTCGGTGCTACGCATGTCGTTTGCTCAGTGACCGACGTGGTTGTAGATATGGAGCGTCATATCGTCTCAACTCCAGCCTACATGTATTCGCCGAGAATCTCAGAGGTCGAGATAGGTATCGAGAAACTCGTCAGTGAAATTGCGCGCATGGTTAAGACCTCTGCGAGATCGTCGGCCAAGGCAATAAGCGCCAATGCCTAGTACCTTCGTGCAATCGAATTTGGTATAGTTCATCATGTTGATGTTAAGCAACCAGCAACGGACCGGCAACCCATGCCGGTCCGCTTAGTTTGCATCCAATCCAAGTGACCTATGTCTGGTGTCACGGGCTTGCCTTTTGCAATTCTGCTCTGCTCCAACTTGCTATGGGCCCTGGCCTTCATCCTCACAAACGATTGGCTGACGAGGCGGCTCTCGCATTAGCCATGTGAAAAGCCATGGCATTTGACAGAATTAGCGATACTGAATCTCGTACCCAAGGCTGTGCATCTGTGTTGGATTAGCGGGCAGTAGAGACATTACTCTCGAGTGAATTCCGGAACAGTACTCGTGCTTACCGAGTTTCAGAGGAATGAAGCAGATTTCGCATGCCGGATACCATAACCAAAAACACTGAGCTGTAACGGAAACAAGTGGCAAGATCGACCATCACTGTGCTGATTGTGGATGATGAAGAACCCATTCGGATTCTTCTGTCCGGTGCTTTGTCCAAGCATGGAATGGTAGTGATGGCGGCTGCGTCCGCCGAAGAGGCACTCGCAAGAGATGATCTCGCTTCAGTGAACGTCGCCCTGGTGGATATCAATCTCCAGAGCGGACGTGACGGTCACACACTAGTGACCGAGCTCGCGACAAAGTATCCCGATATGTCTACGATTCTTATGTCGGGCAGAGCACGGGTTGATGATGTGATTGCGGCGTTTTCAGAAAACGTGTTTTCCTTCATCAGCAAGCCGTTTTCGTCGCTTGGAGAAATTGTGATCTTGATCGAGCGGGCCGCGGAGTCGAAACGGCTGGAAATGCAAAATCGCGAGTATGCCAATAGGCTCGCAGACTATAATCGTGCCCTGCTTGAGAAGATAGAGGATGCCGAAGGCAGCCTTGATCGATACGAAACCATGATTGCGGATTTGTTCGCCGCGAGCACTTCACTTGGCTATTCTAGGGATCTAGAGGACCTGCTAAACAATGCCTGCAAAGCAATCGTACAGGCGAAAGTCTGCGAAGTCGCGGTTCTGCTCTTTTCTGATAACAAATTCGTTGTTCGCGCCGTGGGTACCTACTCGGCCAGGCCGGACAACCGGGGACTCGGTGCACTAGGACGCGAACGGATTGGCCAGCCGCTTCGGCCTTTCGAATTCGACAAGATTGAAGTGCACTACGGGGCGGCATTGTTGCTGCAGTCGAGGATATTCGGGAACGAGTCAACGGCGTTGACCGGAAAGTCGTCATCGCTAATACTTCCACTATTTCGGAACGACGGAACTGTGATCGGGTATCTTAGTACCACCGGCGGAGATTATGCGAACAATCCACAGCCTGCCGTGGTCAATATGCTTTCTGTGCTGTTGAGACATGCAGCACTTCAGGCCGAGGCACTCGCGCTTCGGCAAGAGCTTAGCCACCGCAGCGAGGAGCTCGAGAAAAGAGTTTCTGAGCGGACGGCTGAACTAAGACATTCACAAGAAATCTTCAGCCGATTGGTCAACGCCACGACTGACATTGTGTACATTACGGACGAGTCACAGAGAATTGTCTACCTGAATGAGGCCTTTACTCACTCACTCGGCTACTCCCGGGAGAATTGCATTGGCAGAACTTTGGAAAAAGTGCTCCTCGAAATCGCGGAGGGTAACGCTGAAGATACGTTGACCCGTTTGTTGAATCCTGATAACGACAGCGACCTCGTCACAATGCCACTGCGGCGATCGGACGGTGTCGTCCGGACTTTCGAGTTTAATCGTTCCACGATCCACCAGGGTGGACAACTTAAAGGTAGTCAAGGCATTGTTCGTGATGTGACGGAACGTCAGCAGCTCTTGGACCAGCTTTTGGCAGCCGAGAGGCTTGCCACGGCCGGCATGTTAGCCGCAGGAGTTGCTCACGAGATAAATAACCCTCTGCAGGCCATCGTGTCTCAGATAAATGCGATTTCTCAGAAAATCGCCGCAAATGAACCTGCACAAGAGAATATTGATCTGGTGAAGGAAGCCCTGGAGAGAATTCGTCAGATTGTACGCGGTTTGCTTGACCTGAGCCGCCCTGCCGAAGAGGACAAAACCGACGTGCAATTGAACAAACTGCTTCGAGATGCTGGTTCACTGATGGCGCCGCAGCTCAAAGCTGATGGTATAGTGATGGAGCTTGAGCTGGACCCCAAGCTTCCAACAATCCGGGCAAATTCCGGCGAGCTGCAACAAGTGATATTGAACTTGATTCTCAACGCGATCGATGCACAGCCAGCGGGTGGCAGCATAAAGGTGTCCACGTCACATGGCAATAACTACGTCCAATTGTGTGTGGAAGATCGCGGGATCGGAATAGACTCGCAGTCGATAGATCGCATTTTTGAACCATTTTACACTAGCAAACTCGCCGGTAGGGGAACCGGTATGGGACTCTATGTTTGTAAGATCACCATTGAAAAGCATGGCGGTACCATCACGGTAAAGTCGGATCTGGGCAAAGGCACTGCGATAACAATCAGTCTTCCGATAGGCTGAGATACTCTACATGTTAATAGCAAACGAGGATGCCGCAGGGCATCCTCGTTTGATTCATGAATATAGGAAGCTTCAGAATATGCCCGCGTCGGCCATACTAAACCAACCCTCGGATCCGATTATCAGGTGGTCAAGCAAATCTATCCCGAGTATCTTTCCTGCAGAAGCAATCTGACGTGTCAGCTCTATATCTTCGCCTGACGGTTCTGGATCGCCGCTGGGGTGATTGTGCACTAGGATCAGCGACACAGCTCGATGTGTAACTGCCGGTCTAAATACTTCGCGTGGATGCAAAACGGCGCTCGTTAGTGTACCGATAGAAATAACTTCATCAGCCACCAGGCGTTGTTTCGAATTCAAATAGAGGCCCCGAAACTGCTCGCGGCGCAGATTCGACATTTCCGAAACATGGTGATATACATCTTCTGGCCCGCGCAAAACCGGTGAGTCATCTTGAGACTTCCCGAAGAACCTTCGCCCGAGTTCAAATGCCGCGATGATCTGCATCGCTCGCGAACGGGGAATCTTGAGTTCTTCGGCCAGCCTGTCGGCGTCACGTTCATCCGCAACAGCACGTGAACCGTACTCTTTTACCAGCCGGTTTGCCAATTTGTCAAACCTTGTTGTAGATTCGCCCCCTGACATCAAGAGTGACAGCAGGTCAGAAGTTTGTAATGAGTCAATCTCAGACGCTTTGGATACACTGTCCGGTTGAACTGGTATGTCCAAATTGGCGACCGTTTCAATTGCAACTGCATCGGCGGCGAGGGCCTCAGCGGCAAACAGAGTGCTCTCCTGTGCGGAGTAGGCCGTCTTCTTTTGTCCGAACAACATCGTAATGGACTGGGGTTCGACGCCAATGACTTCGATTCTGCGTTTGACGTCAATCAACCGATGTTCTATATCATCCCGTCTGCGCCCCAGTTTTCCAAGCGTGGTCATGAGATCGGATTTAATCTTGTCCAAGCACTCACGTTTGAAAGCCTGACGAAAAGCCGTATCGCACCGAAAATCCTGAGTGGTATATTCCATGAGCCGGACATGATGGATGTCTCCCGAGCGCAATTCGGTGCGGATTTCGTCAGCACCCGGCGTTACGAGTGAACAATTCATCATCAGGGCATCCCTGTCTCGAAGCAGGCGTTCCAATTCAACCGCATTCGATTGTAAATCGGTTGTGCCGCGCGAACCGTACTCCAACACGACCAGATTCCCGCGCGGATTGAGCACGCGACCAGCTTCCCTGACCAAACCCCGCCAATCCGCAATTTTAGTAAGGCATCGTGCGATTAGCACGGTGTCAAACTCGCCGTTTCCATGCAGCAAGGACACTGGTTCGTTTGCGGCGATGGACTGAGAACGCGACGCCATCTCACTCTTCAGAGCTGGGCCGAACGGAGTTGATACGTAGGCAGACTCACAGACGTCAAATTGTTTCGCCAATCTATCTGCGAGACTTCCGCGATCTCCATCAATGACTAACGCACGCCGGCCTCGAAACCGGGACAGCGCCTCAGTCAGCGAAGAACATGCGTTCAAAATGTTATCCAACGACGGCTCCACTTTGAATAGTACCATCCACCGTAATCAAG
>CAZVXJ010000103.1:0-9713 GCA_964631675.1 uncultured Alphaproteobacteria bacterium | reverse complement strand
TGGTGGATTGCCGGAACCACAATGGTCGCCACGTCGTTCTCCTGCGACACGCCGCTCTATGTGACCAAGCTCGTGCGCACCGCCGGTGTGTATGAAAATTGGCAGTGGTGGTGCTTCGGTATCGGCAGTTTGTTCGCGACGTTTTTTCTTGCACCGCTCTGGCGACGTGCCAAAGTCCTCACCGATGTGGAACTGACGACGCTGAGATACGGCGCTGGGAAAGCTTCGAACACGCTCAGGGTGTTTCGCGCGCTGTGGCTTGCACTGCCGATCAACGTCATCGCCATGGGCTGGGTGATTTTGGCGATGTACAAGATCATGCATCAGGCCGTCGGTCTGGAGAAAATTGACTCGATTGTAATCTTTACCGGACTGGCCTATGTATACACGCTGCTCTCCGGCCAATGGGGCGTGGCGCTGACGGATCTGGTGCAGTATGTGATCATGCAGGGAAGCGCCATCATCTTTGCCGTCTACGCGGTCAATCAAGTCGGCGGACTCGCCGCATTGAAGGATGGCATCGCGAATACACTGCACAAACCCGAAGTTCTGAATATGACGGCCTCTCCGGGAGTCGAGAATTTCTGGGAACCAGCCTTCATCGGCTTTATCACCTACGTCGGCGTCACATGGTGGGCCAATGTAAACTCCGACGGCGGCGGCAAAGTCATTCAAAAGCAGAACTCCTGCAAGAATGAGCAGCATGCGCTGCTTGCGACTTTGTGGTATAGCTTTACCAATATCGCGGGCCGCTCGTGGCCGTGGATTATTACCGCCTTGGCTTCGATGATTCTCTATCCCACGTTTGCCGATCCGGAAATGGTTTATCCGCGCATGATGATGGACCTGTTGCCGTCCGGCATAAAAGGACTGATGATTGCATCGCTGCTCGCAGCGTTCATGAGCACGATTTCCACGCAGCTCAATTGGGGAGCGAGTTATCTTGTATCCGATCTCTACAAGCTGCATCTGGGGAAGGGCAAGAGCGAAGGTCACTACATCAACATCAGCAAAATCGCCACGACACTCATCTTGATTGCCGCCGGACTCGCTGCCTACTTTACCGAGAGTGTAACCGAAGCTTTCAAGTTTGTTATCGCCTTCGGAGCGGGTACGGGACCGGTGTACATCCTGCGCTGGTTCTGGTGGAGAATCAATGCCTGGACCGAAATCAGTGCCATGATTGCTTCGAGCATTATCACGCTCGGCCTGCCGTACCTAATACCCGACTTGCATTTCGGCCCGCGCCTGCTGATTATTACGTTCGGTTCGATGGCCGTGTGGATGGCCGTCACATGGCTCTCCAAGCCGGCTCCGATGGAAGCGCTGGCAGAGTTTTATCAGCGCACCGCGCCGGTTGGTTTCTGGAATCCCGTTCGCCAATGGGGCCGAGCGCACGGCAAAGTTGTGCCGTCCGCCGCCGCCGTTGCCAAACCGCTGCGCGGTTTCCTCTGGGGAATGCTGTTTGTCTTCGGCCTCACGTTCGGCATTGGCTATCACCTGCTGCTCGAACCGACCTATGCTGTCGTTTGGTACTTCGTCTCCATCGGTGGCCTGATCGGCTTGTGGAAGGATAAATTCCTGCGGACAACATCATAGAATGGGTCGCGGGAGCGAACTCTATGAATGGTAACCACCAGGAGATAGAACTGCGTTTAGCCCCGTTTGCCTACCTGCGGAGAGTTTTTGATCATTGCCTGGCGCAATTCATACTCAGCAACGACATCATCTTGAGCGCAAAAGGCTCACTTGCAGCGGGACAGCTAGACGAATTTTCGGACTTAGATTTTCTGATCATCGTGCACAATCCCGCGCAGGTCGCATCCGTAAATGACTGGGCGAGGCAGACTGTTCATGGAGCGGGAAAACCAATCGCGTCGTTCCCGGCAACGCACATCGGACTTGACAACCTGCTTGTTTCGTTTCTTGAGGTTGACGGGAATATCGTGAAGGTAGACGTAGAAGTGGTGCCTCTGAGCGAGCCCTATCCGGACTACCTCGGCACAGTTCTGCATGACCCCACTCACAAAGCAGAACAGTTCATGCATAAAGGCCTCCTTGCTCCGACCCGGCCCGATTTCAATGACATCGGACAGAAGTTCTGCGGCTGGATTTGGTATACATATACCAAGATTGCTCGCGGTGAACTGCTTGAAGCCGTGGATGCTTTGGGAGGTATGCGGAGGCTTGCCTTGCTTCCGGTGCTGCAATTCGTACTTGAACTTCCTTATGAAGGACACCGAAGGCTGGAAGAGCGTTTACCTGCAGAAACGCTGAAACAATTACATTCGACCTATCCCGCTCGCATCGAGCGACAAGAAATCTACCACTCGCTGAATACGTTGATTGACATCTTCAGAGACTCTGAAGCAAAGCTTGCCGCGCGGCTTGATAACAGTTATCGGCGTCCCGATCTCGATTCAATGATTCGCCTAATGCAAGAATCCGAATCGCGACTGACCGAAAGTTAGCGACTTTTCCCGCCGAAGCGGTTAGCGCAACGGTACAAGAAATCCCCACGCAGTGGGTTTTGGATTTTTGATTTTCATCCTTTTTGATTTTCCATTGGACTTCCTTCCTCCTACAAAAAAACAACTATCCGACTGGGCCAAGCTCGGTCAGAAGAAATACCGCCGCGAACTCGGCCAGTTTCTCATCGAGGGAGCTGTTTGTGTCCGCGAAGCCTTGAAGTCCAAAGCGAAGCTCGAAGCGATTCTCGTCCTTTCATCAAGATCGGAGGAGTGGGAGGAGGACCTTGATAAACTTCGACTGCCAATTTACACTTTGAACCGGGAATCGTTCTCGCGCATCACGCAGCTTGAAACCAGTCAGGGAATTGTCGGCATTGGTAAGATGTTCACGCTGCCGCCGCGTGATTCGCGTTTCGCACTCGCAGTCGAGCAGGTATCGGATCCCGGCAATTGCGGCGGTCTGATTCGTGTCGCCGACTTCTTCGGCGCGTCCATGCTCTATCTCGGAACCGATTCGGCGGAAATTTGGAATGAGAAGGTTGTACGCGGTTCCATGGGCTCTGTATTTCATCAGCCTGTGAAGGAGCATGTTGTCCTTCCCGATCTAATCAAAAAATGGAAAGGCACGACAGCGGCGCTCGTTTCACACGGGGGCGAGAGGCTTGCCCCCTCCGTTTTTGCTTCTCAGACACACCCCTCCGCTTCAGCTTCTCAGACTCACCCCTCCGCTTCAGCTTCTCAGACTCACCCCTCCGCTTCAGCGGGGGGGCAGGGGGGGTGTCTTCTTGTTTTGGGCCACGAGACCCGCGGTCTCGATCCTTCCGTCGCCCGATCGTGCACCGTACAACTGACCCTCGAACCACATGGAGGAGCCGAAAGCCTCAACCTGGTGACAGCTGCTGCGGTTGCATCTTTTGCACTGACCGTCCGTTAAAGGAATTTTTGTTCACGGTGTATACTCTTCTGAGCATCCGAATTATTCATTACATTTTCCTGGAGTTTGTATGCCGAAACCCATCTTTGGATTAGTCTTAGGAGCTATCCTCGGCGCGCTCGACGGCGCAACTGCCGCATTCTATCCCGAAACAGCCTCGATGGTGGGCTCGATCATCATGTGGTCGGGGCTGAAAAGTCTGATTGTGGGCCTGATTGTCGGAATTTGCGCTGCAAAGATCAGGTCCATCCCCGTGGTCGTCGTTATCGGTGGGGCGCTTGGACTTCTATTTGGTTATCTTGTAGCGATGACTCCCACGGACGGCAAGTATTTCTATGCCGAGATCATGATTCCCGGCACCATCGTAGGTTTGATATTGGGCTGGGCCACCGCAAAATATGGCGGTGCCCGCGCGAAGGCCTAAAGCTGTTTGACGATTGTCTTTTGTTGTTTGCCTTTTTCTTTTTTGTTTACCTCATCCACCAAGGAGATTCAACTTATGGGCTGCCCCGTCGTACATTTTGAAATCAGCGGCAAAGACGCCAAAAAGACTCAAGAGTTCTACAGCAAGCTTTTTGACTGGAAGCTGGAGGCCATGCCGGGCATGGACTATGGCATGGTATCAGCCGAGCACAACGGCGGAAAAGGTATTGGAGGCGGTATCAGCGGTAGCGATCAGGCTCCGCCCTATGTCAGCTTCTATGTTGAAGTGGACGATTTACAAAAATATCTGGATAAAGCCGAGAAGATGGGAGCGAACACGGTCATGCCGCCGACAACGATTCCTGGCATGGTGTCATTCGCTATGTTCACGGATCCCGACGGAAACTGCGTGGGCATCGTGCGAAACGAACGCCCTGCGTAGTTTCGGTCGAAGTCAGTCCTGATTACAGCACAAGCCGCGATTTTGCGGCTTGTTTGCTTTTCCAGTTTTCGCACCTTGTTGAGGGAGCCCCCGGCTGTCTGGATAGTTCTTTTCCCCCAACTGCTGTGCCAAATCCCCGAGCCACTGCGAAAAAGACCACATGTCTGATCGAGTTGATCAGAGGGTCGGCAGTCCAACTTCTTAAATCATAAAAATGTCACCACCGCACTTTATACTAACTATATTCGGCATACCGGTTGCAATCGTCCAATCGAAATTCATTAACTTTTGCAATCGGAGTATCAGATGTCCTTCAAGCAAACAAATTGGAAAAGAATCGCGGTAATCTTCTGCAGTGCACTGACTGCGTTTCTGATTCTTGTTGGGTGCAGCTCGGATTCAAGTTCACCGCTGGACCCGGTTTCGGAAGCTTCGATGTTCAATCCTGAACGCGGATTCCAGATTGAATCCGGGCGCGAGATTCCCTTTCTGAATGACAACTATTGGGAATCGCAGGGTGGAAGCCAGACAAATCCATTCCTGTTTGGCTTGGTTTCCCGCTTTATCGGCGTGCTCGGCGGCACGGTGCAATGCGGCAATCACTCCTACTCGATTCCAGCCGGCGCACTCTCGGGTATGACTCGAATGACCATGGCCTATGCATCGCTGAATACCGTGGCGGTAGACTGCGGCCCCAGCCCTCTGAGTTTTCTGCTGCCGGTGACACTTACTCTCTCGTACGCCGGTACTCAGTACGACGATCCGCGTGCGGATCCGTCTCAACTCCGCATCTGGTACATGAGCCCGGACGGTGAGTTTATTCCGCTGAACAGCACGGTGAACACAAACACCCGCACGGTTACGGCTCCCGTAACCCACTTTAGTCGCTATATTCTGGGATAATCTGAACAACATCTGAACGATAAAAAACGCAGGGCGCACGATTGTCGCGCGCCCTGTGATGTTTATTGCTTCCCTCCAGACATGTTTCAGAGGAAAACGGGGGGCACTTCTTCAATGAAGCGCTTTACCCATATGAAATCAACAAATCTACACGCAGCGCCTATTTCATCAACAGCATCTTCATCTCACTTCGGAACAACCCCGCTTCCATACGGCAGAGATAGAGTCCTGAAGCAAGATCTTGCGCATCAAATGTAACCGAATGCCTACCCGCCGACGCTTGTTCATTCAAAAGCACGGCCACCTGCCTGCCCAGCAAATCATGCACCGTCAGGTTCGCAGCTCCTGCTTCCGGCATGTCGAATACAATCTGAGTGGTTGGATTAAAAGGATTGGGGAAATTTTGATGCAGCGCGTATTCCAGCGGCAGACTGACATCCGAGAGATGGGTCGATGCGTTCGCGGAAATCGCGGGTCCACGATGGCCATCCAATCCAATCGCCGTCACCCAGTAGTGATAGGTGTGTCCAGGTGATACGTACTCATCGGTGAAGCTGTATTCACTGCCGGTCGAGTAATTCGCCGCGGGAGCAAGATGGATGATGTTGGAAACGGCATCATCCACAGCGCGCGCAATCTCGAAATTCGCAAGCTCACTTTCCGAACGAGTGTTCCAGTGTAACTCCACCACGCCATCGCGATAGATCGCGTTGATCTCGCCCATTTCCACGTCGAGAAGAAAATCCAGCGACACGCAGACGCAGCCCTCGCCGGCGCCCGGCGCCAGAGTGATGGTATTGCAGTAGAATCCGTGTTGGTCCACAATTTCGAAAATCCACGCGTTCTCATCGTATTGCACATCATTCGCCGGGTCGCAGGTTGGGTCAAAGCAGCGACTCTCGTCAAAACACCCTGGCACCACACTCACGGACGGAACCGCCCCTGCATCCGCCGCAGGCACACAAACCCGCGTAGGCCGGTGAGGACAGAGATGAGCGCATTCGGAAACGAACTGGTCTCCTTCCTGATCTTCGTCAGGTGAAACCAACAGTATGTTGAAATTTCCGTCACACACGGCACAATTTTCACAGACCCAATTCGTCTGTGGATACGCGGCTGAGTCAGGTGTGTTAATCGTCTCTACTTCACTGGTGTAAAGCACACCGCCGTTTGCGCAGTACACGCGCAAAAAATAATACGGATTAGGCGGACGGCGCAAGACCCACACGGCACTTCGGTATGTGCCTGCCATGGCATTTACGGCTGTCCCATTTACAGTAAATTGATTGAAGTTAGCCTGACCGACTCCTCCACCGACGACAACCTGCGGATCAAAGTCATCAGGTCCATCAAACTCCACGTCCCAGAAGATTTTTACGGTGGCGCCGTCGGCGAGCGGAACGCCGATGCAGCTCTCGCGCAGGAGTTCCGAGCCGTATCCGGGATGGGACACAAATCGCCCGGCTGTCAGGCCATTGTCGGGCGGGGCCGTTACTTGAATCCTGCGATCTGACCACGCCTCCCGGTTCCAGTTGTTTCCGTCAGACGCCGTCAACCAGGCAGCTACATAATAGTTCCCCGGCGGGCAATTCGCCGGCACATTGATATTCTGACTCGTGTTTACCTGTGAAAACGGTGCAAGCTGCGCGTTATTTGTCGTATTGCAATAGCGCGCATTAGTCCAAGAAAACTGCGTCGGTGTAAGATACCACTGCGTCTGCGGCGTCATGTTTGTCGTGCCGAGGTTCTCAATGATGATATCCGGCAGATTGAAGCTGGATCCAGCCTGCACAGTAGCTGGGATTGCCGCAAACAAGACTTCGTTCGCGCCGTTGAAAAGTTGAGAATTCGTGCGGAAAAAGTGAATTCCCAAATCGCTGATGGCGGCAGCTCTCGCCGGATAGGCCGAGCGAATCGACCCTGCATCATCAACAAATGGCAGCCAGAACTCCGCATGCAGTTTCGACCCGGTCGGTGGCCCCATGTACCACGGATAGTTCATCACGGAATGGGAAGCTGAGTTGGGCTGTCCTGTGAATTGGTGCTCTCTGCCGAAACAGTGCCCGAGCTCGTGCTGCACAATGGCCCTGAAATGCCAGACGTTCGCATTATTGTAAGCAGTTTGGAAATCCAAGGTCCATGTGAGCGCAACGTTACAGATTACGTCACTCTCGTAAATCTGCTGTCCGTTTCCAATCGAAAAGCCGAAGAAGTTGTACATCACGGCAATCGCTATGGTCGTACCGCCCAGCGCAAATCCGTAAACGGTTTGAAAGGTTGCCGCGTTGGTAAATGCCAGATCATTACGCCCCTGATGAGCGAAGTTGTTGTCACTGGTTACGTACTTTACAAACACGTTGGTCGCATAGCGATTCCATGAACTCTCGCAATACTCGAAGTTGATACCCCAGTTGGGTCCGCCGTAGAGCGTCGGCGGAATGTTGAACGTGCTATTCAGATTGGGCGGTCCCCAAAGGAAAGTGAAGTCCAAAGGCGAGCGGTCGTGGACAGATTCACCGATCGCATCGATCGGTTTGTCGTGGCCGTCAGGTGACGGAGGCACTTCCCGATCATACAGCTCTTCCGCAGGCAGTGTTGCGGGCCCCTTTGCTGCAAAGTTTGGCCCCGGCTGCGTCAACGGTATCTGATCTCCCGTGAACACCAAGTCCCGGAGCTCATCGGTGATCTCGGGCTTCGCATCAGCTTTCAATCCGGGCATTGAAGCGGCAATCGGCAAACCTCGCTGCAATTCACTGACGAACTCATCCAGACCGAAACCCGCAGCTTTATCCACGGACTCCGAGAAAAAACGCTTCGTGACCGGAACTCCATGCAGATCCGTTACGACCGAGTGAGGACTCCCTTGTGAAATCTTATACACACCTTTGTCGATTCCAACCAGCGGCGAAATCGCACCGACATTTTCTTCATCAACCAGGAATATGGCGGTCTCGTCCACCGCAAATTCCGGAATATCCTCCACCCACACAATTTTCTCCCCGACTTGTCCGCCGGCGAATGACAGAGTGATGATTTCGCCCTCATTCTTAACGCCAAACAGATGTTTTGGATCATGTACGATCCGATCCAGCCGGACTTTATAGTCTGTGGCAATCATGGCTTCTGTCGGCACCGTCCAGCGCGTCGAGATTTCAGTGATCGTTCCGACGACAACCATCTCTGACCTTGCGATGACCTGTTCGGGAGTAAGAGGATTGGTTGAAAGAGCAAATGCCCGGGAAGCGACAAGTAGAGCACAGAGCAGGATTTCAGTTGAAATCAAATACCGAGTTTTCACGACTGCCCTCCTTCGAGAGAGTGATTTGCAGTTATTACGCAACATCCAACACTATTTAATATAGTAGTGGGCACGTAACTCTGTCAAGTCCTAAACTATCACTTCTTAAATCAATTCTGAAGATCTTTCATCCTTCTATCCAGTTGTATCAAGCAGACTTACGGAAGCGACCCACTGTTATTGGCATGAATTTGTGACATGCGGAGGCATTCTACCCTGAAACCAAAATGAGCCGCGCTTTTCAGCGCGGCTCATGAATAGTCCCCTTAGTCTTCTGTCCTACTTCCTGGCTTTTTCCCAGTTGGCTCCAATAACATCCCAATCGAGATTTTTCAAGAAAGTGTCGATGTAGCCCGCTCGATTGACACCGAAATCCATGAAATAGGCGTGCTCGTAGACATCCAGTGCCATGATGGGTCTGAGGTTCCATGACAAGTAGGTGTTTTGGGTGTCGCCCGCCCAGTTCAAGAGTCGTCCGGCATCTGGAAACCAGACCGTCCACACCCAGCCGCGGGAGGCGATGCCCGTCGCTTTCAAGTCCTTGACAAAGCCGTCCCATCCGCCGAAATCTTTCTCGATCTGTGCTTTCACTTCGCCTGCAGGCATCTGCCCTCCTGCCTTCAGGTGAGCGAAGTAAACCTCATGATTCTGCATGCCGCCAATTGCAAAACTAAGTTCCACTTTTAGAGCGCGTAGTTCGCTGTACACCTGATTTGCGGTCGCAAAATCTGCCGTAGCCAGCTTGGTTAAGATTTCATTTGATTTGTTGACATAGCCGGTATAGAGCTTCAAATGCTCTTCCACCGCTTTCTTGGAGATTCCATCCAAGTTCAAAATGTTTGGACCGAAGTCCTTGGCTGTAAACGCCATTATTTTTCTCCTGTGGGTTGGTGTTCGATTGGTTGTTTGACCGTTCATAAGATAACAGGTTCCCCCAATAACTCAAAGCCCGAAAATCACTGTCCCGCAATGAAAGTGCGGTGGTCAGCAGCATCGGGACACAGCATGCCTCCTGCGCAGGGGGTCATTAGTGATGGAGACTCAGGCAGGGACTGATATAAGCCAATAAAACACATGGTGTTAATCACATCAACGATTTCTAGACTATTTTTGAACTAATTATATGGATCCGCATGACAAATTGACTTCACATTGAAATATAGTTATTATAGGCACCTGAATTAAGATGTTTCCACAAGTTCGAATTTCATAAACCGCACTCAGTCAAGAAGGAGTCCATGT
>CAZVXJ010000102.1:0-9723 GCA_964631675.1 uncultured Alphaproteobacteria bacterium | reverse complement strand
GCTTCCTCAAACATTAATGCCGCGGGATGTATCTCTGCGATGAAAAACTGCCCGCCCGGCTTCATGAAGTGTGCGATGATGGAGCCCCAGCGCTTCAAATCGGAAATCCAGTTGATCGCGCCGTAGGATGTAAAAATGCAATCGTAAGTTTCATCCAGTGCGGCATCGAGATCGAGTATGTCGGACTGCACAAACCTGGCACTGTCCGTCAGCTTCAGCCGCTGTGCAAGTTCATTCGCCTTTGTCAGTGCGACATCGGAGAAATCAACGCCGGTGACGTTGGCTCCCCGCCTCGCCCACTCGAGAGTGGACTGGCCAAAGTGACACTGGAGATGAAGCAGTGATTTTCCGCGCACATCAGCGAAAGCGCTGAGTTCCAGATCGTCGAGAGACGAGCGCCCCGCAAGGAATCCTTCGACATCATACAGCTTGCTCGCTACATGCACCGGTGTGACTTCATTCCACCAGAGAAGATTCGGGGAGTGCAGGTTGGTCGTCACAACTTTATGACCAAGGAATGAAGCAGATCCGGATCAATGGTGCTATTCCACCGCAAAGCTTGCCGTGACCACCGTCGTCATGTCTTTTTCTATCGTCGAAGTATCGTATGTGCCGTAATCCCGCACCTCGCGCGAAATCGGAGCCGTCACCTGCACCACGCCCATTTTGGCATTGCGCAGCGATGCGCACTTTTCCGCCCGCACTGCTCGCGATCATTTCCGCGCGATTCTTCGCATCGTCGGTTGCGGCGGCCAAAAGCGACACGCGCAGCCCGGCCAATTGCGTATAAAAATACTGCGGCTGTTCAAAACTGATTTCGACAAGCTCCGGAATAAGCTGCGAAATGTCCTTCGCCAGCATATCCACTGAGTCTACGATCGACGTGTGCACTTCAATCCGCTGCACGCACTTGAAGCCGAAAAATTCGTTCGTCCCCTTCATGCGATCGTTCTGATGCATCTGCTCCACCTTGATCGCGCCTTAGCTGATCGAGCTGTCCGCCACGTGATGCTGCTTAAGAACTAGCGAATCCGCTCGCCGCGCTTTTTCGCGCATTCGTAAGGCGGCTCCGTCGGATGCAGGCACCACACGGTCAAGTCCCACGTCGCATAATCCGAGCGCACGGTCTTCCGCGCCGACCCCGTCACCGTGATCACGTCGTTGCCGCGCTTCGCATCCTTGATCGCCATCGCCGTAAACCCACCCACCGCGACCAGCCCCAGCGCAATCATGGTCAGCCCGGCAAAAAAGTATTTCGGAAATTTTTCTTGCATGATTGCGGAGATTTATGAACGGCGCGGACGAGCAGAATTTTTTCGCGAGGTCGCACTTCTGCGCGAGGGAATCTCATGCAGAAGATAAGAGGCGCTCGATTGTGGTTTTGGAATGGTAAGACCGTCCTCGATCATGCCTTCGATATGAAAAGAGATCGCCTCGTGCATGTTTTTCTTAACCTCTCGTCGTGTTTTCCCGACAGCTACACATCCCGGAAGATCCGGAGAATAGGCGCCGAAATTCGTCTCGCCACGCTCGATGATGATCAGAAATTTCCTTTGCTTCATTTCAAACCTGCTTGTTTCATGATGCTGTGAAATAATCCGGGAGGCAATTCTGATCCGAGAGGTCCGGGAATTGTAACACGGCCCGGCTTAACCGAATGCTTATACTGCCGATGACTACCTTTGAATCCTGCAAGATACCAACCGTCTTTTTCTATTATCTTGATTGCATCTCTTACAGTATATCTTGGCGGCATATACTAAAACCAATGCTCCTTCAGCCTTGGCTCCACCTTCTCCGCAACCAAGCGCGACGCGCGATAGAGCGACGGAAACGTGCCCGCGTCCGTCCACCAGCCGTCAATCACCTCGGCCGTAAGTTTGTTCATCCGCAGATAGCCGTTGTTCACGTCGGTGATTTCCAGCTCGCCGCGATCCGAGGGCTTCAAGGTATTGATAATCTCGTACACATGATGATCGTACATATACACGCCGATCACCGCCAGATTCGACTTCGGCACTTTCGGCTTTTCCACGATGTTCAGCACGCGGCCCGTCGCGTCCACTTCGGCCACGCCGAAGCGCTGCGGATCATGCACCTCCTTGAGCAGCACCTTCGCGCCTTCCTGCTGCTTGAACTTCTGCACGTGCTGCGTGATGTCTTTTTCCAAAATGTTATCACCGAGAATCACGACAATCTTATCATCGCCGGTGAACACGCGCGCGAGTCGGAGCGCATCAGCAATCCCGCCTTCGCCTTCCTGATAGGCATAGTTAATAAAGCGCAAGCCGAAATCCTTGCCGTTGCCGAGCAGATTCAAAAAATCTCCTGCAAACTGCCCGCCCGTTACCAGCACAATTTCATCAATCCCCGCCCGCACGAGCGTCTGAATCGGATAATAGATCATCGGCTGGTTGTAAACCGGCAGCAGATGCTTGTTCGTAATCTTGGTCAACGGCAGCATGCGCGTACCGAGTCCACCCGCGAGAATGACACCTTTCATGGAATCCGTGTGTTATAGTGTGTTAGAAAGAAAATCCAAAAATTAAAAATTGAAAACTCAAAAAGCTCCAAACCCGTCTTGAATCACCCGCAATCATAATCCTCAATTTTGAGTTTTTGATCTTGAGTTTTGAATTTTAGAGATGTAGTCCTTCGCCAACCAAGGGTCCCGGCTCAATCAACGGGCCATGCAGAATATCCCGCTTTGTCTTCTCATCAATCTCGTCCACGAGAAATGTCCACTCCGTGCGATCCGCGGCATCGAGGCCCTCCTCCACCAACCGTGCCTTGGACATCAGCCCAATGTCCTCTTTCGGAATACTCGACCGATGCCGAACCTCGCCCAAGACCTGCAGACCTCGGGTTGTGGCATCGCGAACAACGAGGCACTTCCGTCCCGAAATCTGCCCGAATCCCCACGCCTCAACCGACAGGGAACGAGTGCTTCCCCCCGGTCTGGTGAGATATACATTCAGCCGACAAGTGGTTTCAGAGAATTTCCCCAGCATGGCCCGCGCGTTCTTTCTTAAACAAATGTTATTTAATCGTTTACGACAGACTGCGTGCCGAATTGTGACGGGATGAGAGGCAATACGGCAAGCAGATAAAATAGCGAATTCGCCGCGAAATTGCAAGAAAACACACCTGCTGTCCCCTCCCAAATTTGAGAAACACTTGCATTTACGGGCAGCAGACCCTATTTTGACGCAATGGCTATGCAGACTTTCACAGTTATCGGACTTGGTGCGGTCGGTCGAACGCTGGCGGTTCGTCTGGGCGAGGTGGGCTGGTTAACAGGGTGGCTAATCGGGCGGCCCAGAGACCGATCTTTTGCGAGCAGGCTCAAGGCCCGATTGGGGACGCAAATCGCGGAGATAAGTCAGGGGTCCCGAGTCATAATCATCGCCGTCCCAACAGGTGAAGTCGAATCAGTGATTGACGAGCTCGCCCGGTTGCAGTTGAACTGGAAAAAAACCGCAGTGTTTCATTGCGCCGGTGCCCTCGGGCAATCTGTTCTAAAGCCGCTCGCTCGTAAAGGCGCCGCCGTCGCGGCCTGTCATCCCTATCAAACCTTCCCGCGTGGCGCAAGCAAAATTGTAAATTTGAACGGCACAAGCTTCGGCATCACCGGCAATCGCGGTGGCGTTGTCGCTGCAAAAAAGATGGTACATGCTTTAGGCGGCATTCCGTTACTGATCCCCGAAAAAGCGCGCGTCGCCTATCACGCATCGGCTGTCATCGCCTGCAGCCAGCTCGCAGCCGATCTCACCGCCTCCGTGAAAATCCTGAAATCGCTCGGTCTGTCCGAGAAAGAAGCTGAATCAGCCGCCCTCGCTATAGCCTCGGAAACTGTTCAGAACATCCGCGAGTTAGGACTGAGGACTGCTCTCACCGGACCTGCTGTTCGCGGCGACACGGATCTTATCCGTCTGCAAACCCAAGCGCTCTACAAAATTGACCCCGATATCTCTCAAGCCTATGGCCTCATGTCTCGCTGGGTGATGAAACAAACGGGGAAAATCCAAAATCCGAAATCCAAGAAATCGTAACCACTTGGACCCGCCGAAGCGGGTTAGCACTCTCTTAGAATTCTACCCCCCATTTATGTGGGGTTGGGGGGTCTTGACGTGCGTTACCCGCACGGAATCTTTTATCTTCTTCTTGCCAAGCCATGTGTCTTCACATGCCCGGAATCCCCATCATTTATTACCTTCAAATGGAGTCGAGCTGCTGACCATTGCTAGATGAACTCGCCGATTACAGCCACACGCAGTTACTACAAGAAAAACCCACGCAGCGGGTCGACTCACACAAAAAACCTACTCATGTCTGATCCAAAAAAAATCCTCTGGGCCGATGATGAAATAGATTTGCTCGAAGCCCACTGTCTCTACCTTGGTCAATACGGCTACGACGTTACCAAAGTCACGAACGGCGCCGATGCCGTCACCCGCGTCATGGGTGAACCGTTTGACATCGTACTGCTCGACGAACACATGCCCGGCATGGATGGCATTGAAACCGCCGCCGTTATTAAAGACAAACGGCCCGACTTGCCTGTGATTATGATCACGAAATCCGAGGAAGAATCTTTGATGGACTCCGCGCTCGGCGCGAAAATCACGGACTACCTGACCAAGCCTGTCAATCCCACGCAAATTCTTGTCGCGCTGAAAAAAGTCCTCGAAAAACAGCAAATTCAGCAGAAAATAGTCACCCGCGATTACCTGACGGACTTCCGGCAGATTTCCATGCGTATCAACGAAGGCCCAAATTGGGAAGAGTGGGCGGATATTCATCAGCGGCTGAGCGCGTGGGAATTGGAACTCGACACACATCCCGATGACGGCCTCAAACATTCGCTCGAAGGCCAGCGCGAAGAATGTAATGTGGAATACGGCAAATATGTCGAAGATCACTATGAAAATTGGGTCAATCGCCGCACCGATGCGCCGCCGCTTTCCGTGGACGTGGTGAAAAAATGGGTGGTGCCGCGTTTGAAGGCCGGAGAGAATGTACTCTACCTCGTGATTGACTGCTTGCGCTACGATCAGTGGATGGCCATTGAGCCGCTCATTCACGACAGCTTCCGCATCACGCGCGATTTTCATTTTTCGATTCTTCCCTCGGCCACACCCTACAGCCGCAATGCGCTGTTCTCAGGATTGTTTCCCGGCGACATCGAAACCGAATATCCCGATCTCTGGCAGCGAAGCGAAGACGATGAATTGTCCAGCAATCGTTTCGAGCGGCAGCTTCTGGACAAGCAGCTGCAAAAAATCGGTATGCATCTCGAGCCCGAGCCGAAATATGTAAAAATTCTCGACCCCGAAGAGGCCAACAACACCGCGCGCAAAGTTCAGCAGTATTTCAACAATCGCCTGGTCTCGATGGTCTTTAACTTTGTGGATATGCTGGGCCATGGCCGCGCGCAAAGCGACGTCATCCGCGAGATGCTGCCACACGAAGCGGGCTATCGCAGCGTGGTCAAGGCGTGGTTCGAGCATTCCAGCCTTCGTCAAATTCTGCAAGCTTTCGCCAAACAAAAATGGACCGTCATTGTCACCAGTGATCACGGCTCCATTCGCGGCATGAAAGGCACCAGAGTCGTCAGCGACCGCGAAGCTTCCACCAATCTGCGCTACAAGCACGGCCGCAATCTGAAAGTGGACAAGCGGCACGCGATCATCGCCGACCGCCCGGAAAAATTCCGCCTGCCCAAGCGCGGCATCAACAGCGGCTACATCATCGCCAAGGAAAATTACTTTTTCGTCTACCCCACCAACTACAACAAATATCTTTCCCTTTACAAAGACAGCTTCCAGCACGGCGGTTGCTCGCTCGAAGAAATGATTCTGCCTGTGGTGGTGATGGAAGGGAAGGGATAATGCGCATCGCAGTCATCGGAGCCACCGGAAATTTTGGAAGACCGGTCACCAAAAAGCTCCTTGAATCAGGATACAAAGTTCGCGCGGTCACGCGCAGCGCCGACAAAGCGCGCAAACGTCTCGGCGATAAAATCGAAATCGCCGAATCCGATCTGACCAATCTGGAAGAAGTGATTGCCGCACTCCGCGCCTGCGATGCCGTGCATCTGAACTTGAATCTCGACCGCGTGTCCAGCAAAGATGCCGCCGCGTGGCCGGGCTATCGAAACATTGTTGATTCCGCCCGCGTCAATGACGTCGCGCGCATTTCGTACATCGAAGGCGATCCGCCACTCGATGAAGAACACGATTTCTCTTGCGACCCCGAACTATTCGGCGGTGCGAAACTTATTGCACAAAGCGGCCTGCCCTATACAATTTTCAACCCCACATGGTTCATGGAAAGCCTGCCATGGTTCATCGAAAATGGCCGCGCCATCGTCCCCGGCAATCAGCGCCATAAGTATCACTGGCTTGCTGCCGCGGACTATGCCGATATGGTTGCGCGCGCCATCGTGATGCCCGAGTGCGCGAACAAAATCTTGTGGATTTGCGGTCCCGAAGCATACTCCATTCCGGATGCGCTTTCGCTGTGGTGTGTGGACATGCTGCCCGGAGTGTTGGTCGAAGAAATCCCCATTAAAGAGCACCGCAAGGTCGCACCGAACGACACGGCCTGGCAGCGCTATATGGATCTGATGGCCGTGATGGAACGCACGGGCGAAATCGGCGATCCCACCGAAGCTAACAAATTGCTCGGCGCGCCAAAAACCACACTCCGCGATTTCATCCGTGCCCAATCCGCCTGAGCAGTTTGTTTCGCACTCGGTCGCGGAAACTCTCGAGTGGGCAGAAAAGTTCGCACGTACTCTGAAGCCCGGTGATGTTATCGCGCTTACCGGCGATCTCGGAGCAGGGAAGACCGTCATCGCCAAAGGCATCGGCAAGGCGCTTGGCATCGAAGACGAAATCCTCAGCCCCACGTTCAACTATATTCTGGAATACAGCGCGCGTATTCCTTTTTTTCATGCCGACCTCTACCGCATTCACAATGCCGAGCATTTTCTCCGCCTCGGCCTTGATGAGTACTTTGACAAGGGCGGTATCTTTCTGCTCGAATGGGCCGAACGCGCCAGCGAACTCTTTCCCTCCGATGCTATCTGGATTTCTCTTACGCGTGGCAACACATCCGACGAACGCGTGATAACCATCTCCCACCACATCTTGTGAGGGGACTCAGGGGGGTCGCCGAGGCAGGATAGCGCAACGTAATCAATCGCAGCCGATGAACTTTCCGCGCGTATCCTGCCCGGAATCTTCCGCCTAATCCATGATCTTACTCTGCATCGAAATCTCCGCCGAACCCGGTGTCATCGGCCTCTACGAAAACGAGCGTGTGATCGCCGAACGGCAAATCGCCGTGCGCGACCGCTTTGCCGACGAAATGCAATCACTTTTTGATGATGCGAAGATTTCTGCGCAGCAAGTCTCCGCTATCGCCATCGGCAACGGCCCTGGCTCCTTCACGGGTCTGCGCGTAGGTCTGTCGTGGGCTAAAGGCTTCGCGCTTGCACTGGGCATCCCCGTCTGGCCACTGAACTCCCTTCAGATATCCGCAGCTTGTCATCCTGAACGAAGTGAAGGACCTCGATTGGCTGTCATCTCTCCCGCCCGCCGCGATCATATGCACATCCAATCCTTCAACACCGAAACACTTGCGCCACTGACCGAGCATTCCGTCATCCACATTTCTGAAATTGAATCTTACCTCATATCCGATCACATCCTGCTCGGCCCCGGCATTGCCAAGCTTCCCGACGAATTGTTGGCGTCTCTGTCAACGAGATACAAGGTGGAGTCTGTTCTTCATACTCCCCGCGCTGATTCCATCGCCCACCTGGCCCTCCGCGGATGGCAGCACCGTGAACCTCCCGATCTCGATAGTCTGACTCCCTTTTACGGCCTGGATTTCACCCCATCCGAACCGAAAAAGGAATCATAACGAGTAGTCATGGTGGGTCGATTAATCTGAGTTAGACGACGCACTTCCTAAGTAGTTCGCCATAAAGGGGAATGCTGCAATCCCAGCCAATAACGGCTGGGATTCTCATTTCATACAATGCAGTATGATATTATATAAGTTGAACTGGCGAATAACACAGATTCTACTAACTATACTATTTGCTTGCTTCCCGTTGACAACCGCCGTATCTTATTCCGACTTGATTGGCATGCATGACCACGGCGGGTTCACGTTAAACTCGGGAGGCGACGCGTATGAACTATGGCAGAGCAATTTTGCTGATTTTGTGTATCGCCGGAGCGAGCTTCGCTCAGGCGCCATTGACGGAATGGATAAGTCTCTACGGTCCCGGCAGTTTCGACCCGGCCAACGACATCTCGGAGTGCGCAGATGGCAGCTTCATCGCCGCAGGATCTTCCGATGTGAATTTCTTACAAGCTCCCGATGGTCAGCTCTGGAAACTCGATGCCGCGGGCGCGCTGGTTTGGGTTCGGCAGTACGGCTTCTCCGATTTCGATGTGCTTCATGCCGTCGTTGAACGTACCGACGGTGGATTTTTTGCCGTGGGCACCTCGGTCAGTCCCACAAACTTCGATCAGCAGACATTTCTCGTGGGCACGACCGCACCCGGCACGTCGGATTTTTCTCTGACGGCGGGAGCCGGAGCTCTGAATGAGCAAGCACTGGATGTACGTCGCACCTCCGACGGTGGCTACATCATCGTCGGAGAAGTCTCCGATCCGTTCGGCGTGGATGATAGCGACGTACTCGCCTGGAAGCTCAGCAGTACTTTTGCAACGGACTGGTATGTGGTAATTGATCTGGGTGAACATGAAGGCGCGCAGTCCGTTACGCAAGCTCCCGACGGCGGCTATGCGATTGCGGGCTACAAGCGAACACTCGATTTTGCGAATACCGACGGATTGCTGCTGAAGTTAGATGCACTCGGCGGCACAGAGTGGTTCGTCCAGCATGACTTCAGCTTCTTTGATCAATACTATGGTGTCGAAAACGCCCCCGGCGGCGGCTTTGCGGTTTGCGGAGCGATGGTTGCTCCGAATTTCTTCCGCGATGCCATACTGGTAAAAACCAATTCGCTCGGCGCGATGGATTGGAGCGCTGTGTACGGCAACGACGGTGACGAAGCCGCGTTGCATGTAGACGCGACAACCGACGGCGGTTTGGTGTTTTGCGGCAGTGAGGATCTAAACGAAGACACGGATCAAGGTGCGTGGATTCTGAAGACAGACGGCCTCGGCAATGAGTATTGGTCGCTGAGTTTCGGCGGCGCAGCCATCGACGATTTCCGCGCGGTCGAGCAAACTTCCGACGGCGGTTACATTCTTGCGGGGATTCAGTACAGCAATGAGGAAGAGGATCATGACGGCTTTTTTGTGAAGCTGTTGATGGACGAGCCGCTGGCGGTCGATCTGTTGTCGTTCACGGCCGTTTCGGAGGCGGCAGGAGTGCGAATTGCTTTTCGCACCGGTGCGGAGAGTGACTTGGCGCGGTTTGAAATCTGGCGCGCGGAATCGGCGGGAGAGTTTATGCGCGTTGCCGGACTCGATCCGACCAACACGTCCACAGAACAGCACTACGAATTTCTGGATACGGCCGTCGAATCCGGCGAGAGCTATACCTACTTCCTTGCGGATGTAGACCTTGCCGGCCACCGCACCGAACATCGCGACCGCTCGGCAACCGTGACCTACTCCGCAACCGCCGCATTGCCCACCGAGTTTTCGCTGTCCGCCTATCCCAATCCATTCA